>JBHIBX010000021.1:0-10296 GCA_046759285.1 Candidatus Omnitrophota bacterium | reverse complement strand
TGTTATATGATAGAGCCGAGTGAGCACAATTTAAAATGTGGTGAAGAAAATTTTAAATTAAATAATATGAAAGGAATTTTTGTTAAAGGAGTGGTGGGGCAGGACAATATGCGGATTGATGATTTTATCCGAGAAAGGAGAATCGAAACGATTCACATTCTGCATGCAGATATTGAAGGGCGCGAGCTTGAGATGCTTAGATCCTGTGAGGAAGTAATAAAGAAAAATAAGATTTGGTATTTTTTCATATCAACACATAGTCAAAAGTTACATTACGAGTGTATATCTTTTCTGAAAAAGCATGGATTTGTTATTATTGCATCGGCTGACTTTGAATACGAAACGTATTCTTACGATGGTGTTTTAGTTGCAAGGTCAGGGAAAATTAAAGGTGCAGACCCCATTAAGATTCATGTACGAAGAAAGAGCCAATAATGCAATATGACCAATTTGAGTATAGAGGAGAGGTAAAAAGTCAGGAAACCCTTGATAGGGAAAGGCCATAGATACCAGGAGTTCGAATCCCTGCCTCTCCGCCAACTGGTAAACGGGGCGGCGTCAAGAATCAATTTGAAAGGCTTTTCCGACGAAAAATTTAGAACCTAGGACAATTTGTCCCAAAAGGTCAAAAGACATACATATTCGATATGAATTCATTCTTTATTACTAATAAAGGCTGTCCTAGAAGAGCATTAGACGCTGAAAGAATCAAGACATATCTTATTGCAAATAATCAAAAAATAGTAGATGATCCTAGGAAAGCAGACTATATTTTTGTAGTTAGTTGTGGTCTTAAATGGCCAGAAGAAGCTTCTATTGAGACAATCAAGAAATTCAAAAATCTTAAAGGAGAAATAATTGTATGCGGTTGTTTACCAGAGATGAATCCTAAGAAGTTAAATAAAGTATTTAATGGGAGGAGAATTAGTACAGCGGAATTGGATAAAATAGATGCCTTTTTTCCAGATTTCTCAGTTAAATTTAGAGATGTTCCGGATGCAAACATTGGATATGAAAAGAATATATGCAAAGGCAAAATGCCTTTGGAAATACGTTTAAAAAGATCAATAAAGAATAAATTTGACATTGTACCTCTCTGCAAATTCCTATATAATTTCATTAGAACTATAGAAAAAATCAGGAAAAAAACCAGTATAAAAAAACCATTTGCTTTTGAAAATAAAGTTAGAAATATAATTAAACCGTTCCCCTGGATTGATGTAGATAATGCTTATTTTTCTCTTCGTATATCTGAAGGTTGTTTAGGCAATTGCAGTTACTGTACTATAAGAAAGGCAATTGGAAGATTAAAAAGCAAACCTATGCCTGTGATACTAGAAGAATTAAGAAAAAGCTTTTCCCAAGGTAATTACAAACTAAACATACAATCTAGTGATTCAGGAAGTTATGGATTGGATATAGGAACAAATTTGCCTGAACTTCTAAATGTAATTTTAAAAGAAGACAAGAAAATTACCTTTGAATTCATACAAGACCTTCACCCCCATTGGTTATGTACATATCGAAAGGAATTTATCAAGCTAAGCAAGGCTAAGAAAATCAAAAGCATACTCACTGCATTTCAATCTGGAAGTTCAAGGATATTGAAGTTAATGAACAGATCTCAAAATATGGATGAATATATAGAAGTTCTGAATAAGATGAAAGAAGTAAATCCTCGTTTAAGACTTAGAACACAAGTTATTGTTGGATTTCCTACAGAGACTGAGAAAGATTTTGAAGATACATTAAAAGTTATCAGAGAAGTTAAATTTGATCAAATAGATATTTTCCAGTATTACGAAACTGAACTGATGCATTCAACTAAAATTTGTCCAAAAGTACCTCGAGATATCATTGCAAAGCGTTTGAAAAAGATAGAAGCTTTAATCAATAAGTAACCAGCACTTCTACGCTCAAGCCAAGTGCTATCTTAAGCTATATGAGATAATGCTTGATTAGTTTTCTTCTTGATGCTGTTTTACTTTTGCAAGAGGTTCTGCCTCTCGAATAGCTAGGCTGCCTCTCCGCCATTCTTTTATAGAAATCAAGAAAAACCAGTGTCAAGAGGGAAAAACAAACTTTTTTATGACTAACTATATATTGTGTTACCACTTGACAACATAGACAACATATGGTATTTTTTGTCTTGGTTCTAGTTTTCTTCGTGAAGCAAACAAGGGGGAGAGATGTATTCGACGGATATTAAATTTATCAGAAAAAGAGACGGACGGCTAGAGCCGTTTGATCCGAAGAAGATCGAAAACGCGATCTTTGCGGCCGCAGAAGCGGTAGGGGGCGAAGACAGAGAAAAAGCGCAGAAAGTAACCCGCCAGGCAATTTCCTTTCTAGAGGTATTGTATAAAGACGACAGGGTTCCTACTGTTGAAAACGTTCAGGACCTCGTTGAAAAGATATTGATCGAGAACGGTCACGCCAAGACCGCGAAGGCGTACATCATATATCGCGATCAGCACGCCAAACTTCGCCAGACCAAAGCCCTTCTCAGTGACGCCGTAAACATGGTCGACAATTATATCCAGCAGAAAGACTGGCGCGTCAAAGAGAACGCGAATATGGGTTATTCTCTTCAGGGTCTTAATAATTTTGTTTCGACGGCCGTGTCAAATAAATACTGGCTGGACCGCATTTATTCCAAAGAGGCCGCTGAAAAACACCTCGGGGGAGACATTCACATTCATGATCTGGGTTCCATCAGCGCATATTGCTGTGGTTGGGACCTTAAGGACCTTTTGACGCGCGGTTTCGGAGGAGCTTACGGCAAAGTGGAATCAAAACCTCCAAAGCATTTCCGTGTGGCTCTTGGGCAGATAGTGAATTTTTTCTACACCCTCCAGGGGGAAGCGGCGGGAGCGCAGGCGTTTTCTAATTTCGATACACTCCTGGCCCCGTTTGTCTATTACGACAACCTTTCCTATCCCCAGGTCAAACAGTATATGCAGGAATTTATATTTAACATCAACGTTCCTACAAGAGTCGGTTTCCAGACCCCGTTTACCAATATTACCATGGATTTGACAATTCCAAATTCCTTTAAAAATGAAGCTGCCATAGTCGGCGGCGAGATAAAAGACAAAAAGTATGGGGATTTTCAACACGAAGCCGATCTCATAAACAAAGCTTTCTGCGACGTTATGATCGGGGGCGACGCCAAGGGAAGGATATTTTCGTTCCCAATACCCACTTATAACATAACAGAGGATTTTGACTGGGAGAATCCTGACCTGAAAGGACTTTGGGAAATGACCGCAAAATACGGCATCCCTTATTTCTCGAATTTTGTCAACAGCGACATGAGTCCCGATGACGCCAGAAGCATGTGCTGTCGTTTGCGCCTCGATAACAGGGAGCTAAGGAAAAGGGGAGGAGGCCTTTTCGGTTCCAATCCTCTTACAGGTTCTATCGGCGTTGTCACACTTAACATTCCGCGTCTTGCATACCTGTCCGCGGACAAAGAAGAGTTCTACGCAAGACTCGACGAACTTCTGCGCATATCGAAGGAAACACTGGAGACCAAAAGGAAGATTCTCGAGAAACTAACCGAACAAGGGTTATATCCTTATTCACGCCATTATCTGGGTGACATCAGAAAGAGGTTCGGCTCTTTCTGGGCTAATCATTTCTCAACGATCGGAGTTGTCGGCGTGAACGAAGGATGCCTGAACCTTGTAACGGAGGGTATAAGCACGGATAAGGGCAGGGCCTTTGCCCTGGAACTTTTGAATTATATACGCCAGCGCATGGTGGAATTCCAGGAAGAGACAGGGCACATGTACAACCTGGAAGCGACGCCCGCTGAGGGAACTTCATACCGCCTGGCCAAAATAGACAAGGAAAGGTTTCCGGGGATAGCGACACAGGGAGAGAAAGAGCCTTATTACACGAACTCTTCCAATTTGCCGGTGAAATACACCGATGACCTTTTCTGGGCCCTGGACCACCAGGACCAGATCCAGTCACTTTATACGGGAGGGACAGTATTCCATATATTCCTCGGCGAGAGGATAGAAGATATCGAGGTATGCAAAAAGCTTGTTAAAAGAATAGCCGGGAATTACAGGCTGCCGTATTTTACGATCTCGCCTTCGTTCACTATATGCTCAGTTCATGGCTACATTCTGGGTGAACATTTTACCTGTCCGTGCGGCGATTCCGCCGGAACGGAAGAAAGAGCTGAAGAGGGGGTTTTACAATGAATTCCGAGAAATGCAGTGTCGAGGTTTTTTCAAGAGTAACGGGTTTTTTCCGGCCGGTCCAATCGTGGAATAAAGGTAAGGCCGAAGAGTTCAAAAACAGAAAAAAATTCAACATAGACGCAGCGGTAAAGAAGAATGAAAATAGCAGGTTTGCAAAAACTATCACTGGTTGATTATCCAGGATGCTTAGCTTCAATTGTTTTCGTTCAAGGCTGCAATTTCCGCTGCGGATACTGCCAGAATCCTGATCTTGTGACTTCCGATGAGCTCTTTGATTTCCAGGAAAAGGAAGTCTTCGATTATATTTCCAGCCGAAAAAACATGCTCGAAGGCCTCGTTATAACCGGAGGAGAACCGGCGATCTATGAGGACCTGCCTGATTTCATAAGGCGCATAAAAAGAACAGAAATCAAGGTAAAACTCGACACCAACGGTTCAAATCCCGGCCAGCTTAAGAGTCTGATAGAAGAACGTCTTCTGGATTATATTGCTTTGGACATCAAGACCTCTTTCGCCAAATATTCCATGGTAACCGACTTGGCGGATGCCGCTAGTAACGTTTCTGAAAGCGTTCGCCTGGTCATGGCCTCATCGGTTGCTTACGAATTCAGGACGACATGTGTCCCGGGAATCGTCTGCGAAGAGGATATTGCCCTGATCGGGGAACTTGTAAAAGGCGCGGAAAAACACTACCTTCAGCAATTCAGACCTATCGTCACTTTTGATAAGTGCTTCCAGGATGTCAAGCCCTACAGCAAAGAAACTCTAGAGAAATTTCAAGCCATTCTTTCCGATTTCGTCAAAACCGTTGAATTACGGGGAATCTAGGTTTACAATATACCCATGAAAAAGATCAGCTTTAAAACAAAGATCACTCTTATATTCTTTGCCTGTTATGCTGTTCTATCACTTTACCTTGTCGGGCTTTTCTATACCAAAACTGTAGTCGTCCAAAAAGAAAATCTCAGGGTAAAGCTCATGGACCTTGCCTCTCTTGGAGCACAACTTGTTCCCGCGAAACTCGTGGAAGACATAGTTCCTGTAAGGGCTAGCATGAAGACGAGAGAATATCAGGAAATGGTAGAATACCTCGATAGTATTATGGGTATTAATGAGGATATTGCCGATACCTACGTTCTCGTTGATACCGACAGGCCCGGTATAATGAAGTTCGTGGCGAACGGTGATATCGAGGAAGCCGTCGATTGCGGGGAAGATTTCGACGTGAAGCCGTATCCCGAGCTTATGAAGGCGGTAGACGGTCCGACTGCGGACCACGAGCCCTTGGCGGACAGGTGGGGGCTTTGGCTTTCCGGATACGCGCCAATAAAAAAAGAGAATGGTGCTACGGTGGCGATATTCGGGGTCGATATTGACGCTAAGACCATAGCGCAAATGAATGCCCTGGTAATGCGGAACGGCCTGTATATTTTTCTGGTGGGTATCCTGATCGCCATTGGGGTAGGGAACCTTGTCTCCTGGTGGTTGACGAAACCGCTGAAAAAGTTGATGAAAGGTATAGACGAGATCAGTTCCGGCAATTTAGATTATAAGATCACCTTGGCTACTTCTGACGAACTGGGGGAAGTTGGGAAAAATTTCAACAATATGGCCAAAGACCTTAAAAAGTATATCAAGGACCTTACAGAGACGACGAAAGAAAAGGAGCGGCTGAATAGGGAGCTTGAGATCGCTGCGGAACTTCAAAGGGCCATGCTGCCCAACTACAAGCTCGACGTCGAAGGTGTTGATATGGCCGGCCTCAGTCTCCCCGCGCGCCAGGTAGGAGGCGATTATTTTGACTACATCAATAAAGACGGGACCAATATCGGTTTTGTTATAGCCGATGCTACTGGTAAGGGGCTTCCCAGCTCGATTTTCATGACGAATTCGAAAAGCATATTCAAGGTCATAACTACGGAAGAGATTTCACCCGCGAAAGTTATAAAGAGGACCAACGATCAGGTAGTAACGGATATGACCCATTCCTCCGGGATGTTTGTGACGATGTTTTACGGCATATACGACAAAGACAGGAAGGTCTTCCGTTACTGTAACGCTGGGCACAATCCGCCTCTTTTTGTCAGCGGGAAAGAGTCGAAGATAAACCTCTTGAGCACTCACGGCTGTCCTGTGGGGATCGTGAAAGACCAGGACTACAGCGAGGATGAGATAAAAATGTCAAAGGGCGACACTATAATCCTTTACACGGACGGCGTCGTTGAAGCAAGGAACTCCAGGCGCGAGATGTTCGGGCTTCCGCGCCTGATGAAGACCAGCCTGGAGGCCATAAAGTTTTCGGCCCAGGAGCTTGTAGACAAAATAAAGAGCGACGTCTTTGATTTTACCGAGGAACAGTCGCAGTTTGATGATCTTACGCTTCTGGTATTCAGAGCCAAGTAGCGTCCCCGTAGCTCAGATGGATAGAGTACCGGCCTCCGGAGCCGGTGGCGACAGTTCGAATCTGTCCGGGGACGCCATTCTTTAGCTCACTAAACCAGCTCGCCTTTTCAGAATGACTGTATAGTTTCTTCGAAACTATACATGCCTCCATTCGTTCTTTCCGCAAAAATAAATTTTTCCGAAAAGAACTCATTACGGCATTGTCCCCGTCCAGGAATCTCGCTTCGCTCGGTTTCTGTCCGGGGACGCCATTCCTTGTCAAATAAGGGTTATAAGACGAGCATCCTCGGAAACCCTTGTTTTTTCTAATTAATATTTGACAACGAATTACAACTTTAGTATATTAAATCTTGGTGGTTATTCATTCTTTTAAAATCCAAAAGGAGGTGTTGAATGAATAAGGCACAATTGATCAGTTCGATCCAGAAGATGGGCAAGTATGGAACGAAAGTGGAAGCGGCCAGAGCCTATGGCGCGGTTTCGTCAGCGATGGCCGGTCGTCTTTCACAGGGCGGCAACAAGCAGAGAGTTATCCGTCTTCCTGAGCTGGGAACTTTTCAGACGAAGACAAGAAAAGCCAGAATGGGAAGGAATCCTCAAACCGGCAGAAAGATCAAGATTCGTGCGAAGAAAGTTGTAACTTTCAGAGCAGGCAAATGGCTGTCAAAGAGCCTGTAATTTCTGTTGCTTAAGGAGAAAAAACAGCCCCCGACATTGAATGACGGGGGCTGTTTTTGAAAAGAAATGATCACAGTCAACGAAGTAGCCAAGCTGGTAGGGGGTGTTGTCGAAGGCGATGGCACTCTTTCCGTAAAAGGTATGGCGCCAGTCGCGTTTGCCAAAGACGGAGACCTCACATTTGCTTTCAGCGAGGAAGAATTCAAACAGGTAGAGGCAAGCACGGCATCGTGCGTTCTTACCACAATGGAAGCGCCCTCATTGTCGAAGACTTCGCTCCGAATAAAGGACCCGAAACTGGCAATGACCGTCATTTATAATGCCATGCTTGAATTGACTCCCCCTGCCAAAAGCGTTATACACCCCAGTGCTGTTATAGCGGAAAGCGCTTCGCTCGGAGAAAATGTGTCTATAGGCGCTAATTGCGTTATAGGCAAGAATGTTAAAATAGGCTCCGGCACTGTTCTTTATCCAAATGTAACGGTGTATGACAATGTTGTTATCGGCAGCAAAGTGATTATCCATTCCGGCGCAGTTATTGGGGCTGATGGATATGGTTTTATACCAAAGGACGGAAGGATCTATAAAGTTCCCCAGATGGGCAGCGTTATAATAGAGGACGACGTCGAGATCGGCGCAAATACGTGTGTTGACAGGGGAACATTTACGGATACGGTGATCGGCAAAGGCTCAAAACTCGACAATCTTGTCCAGATAGCCCACAACGTGAAACTCGGGAAAAATGTTTTGGTGGCAGGCCAATCCGGCATAGCCGGCAGCTCGACAGTAGGTGACAATACAATGATGGGAGGAAGTGTCGGCATATCAGATCACGTGAATGTCGGGAAAAACGTCAAAATAGGCGCCAGAACCGGCGTTCACGGTCATGTGAAGGATAATGAAGTCATATTCGGATATCCCTTCAGGCCGGCCGCAGATGCGAAAAAAGTGTTTGCGCTCATGTCTCTTTTTCTCAAACATGCCAAAAAAATAAGAAAGTTTATCAGAAGTTTGCCCGAGGAGTAAGCATGATAATACTTACCGGCGGCGCCGGTTTTATAGGAAGCTGTTTCCTCTGGAAACTTAACCAGGAAGGCATCAACAATATTATCGTTGTGGACTACCTCGACGATACGGAAAAGTGGCGCAACCTTCAGGGAAAACGCTTCCGTGATTATATCCAGAAAGATGATTTTATTTCTCTTGTTAAAGAAGACAAGCTCCCCAGGCCCAGATCCATAGTGCACATGGGCGCCTGCAGCTCGACCACTCTCACCGATGCCGATTATTTTATTAAAAACAACTATGAATATTCCAAGATGCTCGCACAGTGGGCTCTTACTAAAAAGGCGTCGTTTCTTTATGCTTCATCGGCCGCGACATATGGCGACGGAAGTTCAGGATACAGCGATAGCATGGAGAATATCAGGCATCTGCACTCGCTTAACATGTATGGATATTCAAAGCACCTTTTCGATCTCTGGGTGCTTGATAGCGGCCTTTTGAATAAGGTAACGGGGCTGAAATTCTTCAATGTATTCGGCCCAAATGAATACCATAAAGGTGACATGAGGAGCATTGTTTGCAAAGCCTTTCCGCAGATACAAAATGAAGGCCGCATACGCCTTTTCAAATCTTACCGGGAGGATTATGCCGATGGGGAGCAGAAAAGAGATTTTGTTTATGTTAAGGACGCGGTAGAGATCATGTACTGCCTGTTCTGTAACCCCAGAATAACAGGTATATTCAATCTCGGGTCGGGTGAAGCGCGCAGCTGGAACGACCTGGCGCACGCGATATTTGACGCTCTCGAAAAAGAACCGGCCATTGAATATATAGAAATGCCGGAGACCCTCAAGGAAAAATACCAGTATTTCACGCAGGCGGATATGTCCAAATTAAACGCTACCGGGTGTGGTCTTGAATTCCATACGCTGGAAGATGCGGTTAAGGACTATCTTGGGTATCTGGAGAGCGGCACCTGCCTGTAATCCCTCATTCGGAGTAACTCGTAAATTCTTTCGTTTCAGGATTAAACACAGTCAGCAGATTTCGTCCACCATTTTTTGATTCATAAAGCGCATGATCAGCTTCGCTTATAAGATATTCCGGCTTGTAATCCTCGTGTCCGTTATATGAGGAAAGCCCCATGCTGATAGTTACGCCGACCTCTTTGTGGTCAATGTCGATATGCGTGTGTTCGACCTTATCCTTGATCCTTTCAGCCACCTCGATAGACTGGGCCATGAGTTTTTTCAGCCTTTTGGCAACGGAGTGAGCCTCTTTTAAACCGGTTTCTATGAGGAGTAGGGCGAATTCTTCCCCTCCGTATCTGGCAACTATATCCGAAGAGCGCACGTTTTCAGAAATTATTCGCGCAACCGTCCTTAATATTTCGTCGCCGGCAAGGTGTCCAAAATTGTCGTTGAACTGCTTAAAAAGATCTATGTCACACATGATGAGCGAAATAGGGCGCTTGTATCTCTGGGAACGGCTGATCTCTCTTTCCAGGTGCTCCTTGAAGTATTTATGAGTGTAAAGACCCGTCAGTCCGTCATGAACGGCCTGGTATTCGGCTATGCGTTTTTCCTGTTCGATCTTTGTGCTGTATTCCCGGTAGATCAAAAGTCCAAAAAGGAGCACAAGGAGCAAAGCAAAAAAGACGCGTGTGATGTTCATCATGTTTTGATATTCTTTTAATCCCTTCTTGTATTCCTTGTTGATATCGTAGACTAAAAGGGTCCCGATTTCACGGTCCCCGTGCTTTATGGGATAGACGTATTCAGCGCTGAGTATATCGATTTCTTCGACATCCCCGAGTATGCTTTTAGTGTTTTCATCGGCATCTTCATATAGAAAATTGACACTCAGGAAGGGGATATTATTGTATTTGTTAATAAAGCTTTCGATATTAGCCAGCGAAGGGGTCTTGATTTCTTTTTTAAAGCTCTGGTAAATGGAAGCGGCCAGGCGCTCGGCCCGCTCAAGGTTGTAGGAA
>JBHIBX010000020.1:0-10358 GCA_046759285.1 Candidatus Omnitrophota bacterium | reverse complement strand
TCGACCACGGGAAGATATATCTTTTCCTTTTTCTCGATCTCGCTGTACACAACGCCTCTTTTCCGAAAATATTCGGTCCTGGCAATTTCAAACCAGACAAGATAGTTTGAATAATAAACCACTCCCATCTGGTCGGTCTCCTGATATCTTACCCTAAGTTCTAATGTATGCGAGTTCATGTTATCCTTCCACTATTTTCAATAAGACCCTGCGGGATCTCGGCCCATCAAACTCACAAAAGTAAACCCCCTGCCAGGTCCCGAAGACGAGTTTACCGCCGCTTACAAAGACACTTTCCGAACATCCCATGACGGAAGACTTTATATGCCCCGGTGAGTTTCCTTCAACATGCTGGTAGTTAAGACGCGAAGGCACGATATGTTCAAGGCCCATGGCTATATCCGCCACCACATCAGGGTCGGCATTTTCATTTATCGTAACGCCTGCCGTCGTATGCGGCACAAAAATATGGCAAACTCCTTCCGAGACGCCGCTTTTGCGGACAACCTCAGATACCTCGGGAGTAATATCGATCAGCTGAACTTTTCGGGATGAAGAAACGTGCAGTGTGGTTATCTTTTTACTCGACATATTCTTTTAGGACGGTTTTCACCAGTAGCTCAGGTATGTCCTCAACGACTTCGACCGAGCCTATCCTTTTCGGCAGAACAAACCGGTTAGAACCTGTAATGAATTTCTTGTCGTACGCGTGGGAGCTTATGATGTCCTTTACGGATACGCCCCGCAGACTGACCGGTAGTCCGGCTTTCTTGATAAGACTTTTTATTCTATCCAGTTCTTTTTTCTTAAGCATGTCGAGACGCACGGCTATCTCCCCTGCCAGGATCATGCCCACGGCTATGGATTCCCCGTGATTATAGAGTTTCGAGTATCCGGAAGCCGCTTCTATCGCGTGTCCAAGAGTATGGCCGAAATTCAGAACTATCCTTATATCCTTGTTATCAAGCTCATCCTTCTCGACTATTCTCGCCTTGATAGCGACGCATTCATGTATGATCCTTTCCAGGGGTTTCTTTTCCAGGGAGAGGACCTTTTTCATGTTATCCTCAAGAAATGTAAAAAGGCTCCTGCTTTTGATGATCGCATACTTGATAATCTCGGCCATCCCGTTTTGTATCTGTCGGCGGGGAAGGGTCCTGAGAAAGTCCGTGTCCATGAGCACAACCTTTGGCTGGCAGAACGCGCCGACCAGGTTTTTTGCTTCCGGCAGGTCCACCCCGACCTTGCCTCCTATTGATGAATCGACCTGAGCAAGTAAAGTTGTAGGGATCTGTACCAAAGGAACGCCTCTCCGGTAAGTCGCGGCGACAAAGCCCGCAAGGTCCCCTACTACGCCTCCGCCAAGGGCGATAATCATCGGGCGGTGGGTCTTGGTCTTCCTGCTGATCTTCTGCGTCGTGTCCTGGAAAACCTTTATAGACTTAGACCTTTCCGTGCTTGGGACTACGATGTGGTAAAGCTCATTGGGCAAACGTTTTACAGTCGGGGATATAATGCGATCCGCCTTCGAGGCAACCACTTTATCCGTTATGATCACGATCGGGCCTGTAAATGACATGGATTTGACAAGGCCGGGCAACCGCTTTATCGCCCCTGCTTCAACGAGGATATCATAACTTCTTTCGGCAAGATTTACGCTTACTTTCTTCATAACTTCGTCAAATATAGCACATAAGTGGCTAAAAGGCAAAAAGGCTAGGCGTATTCCCTGAGGAGCTCTTCGGGAAAGCCGACATTTCTGACGACTACGTCGAGGTGGCGGCCGTCATGGTGCGCACTTACAACGACTTCGCCGCAGACTCTGGGGCCGTCTGCGAGAAAGAAGCCCTGTTTGGGAAGTCCGAAGGTAACGGTTTTATCCGCTATAAGACAGTTTTCCGAGGCGACACCGGTTGTCGAATCAAGCCCTGAGGGGATATCCACAGCATAGCGCCTCAGTTTTGACGCATTTAACATCTTGCCCAGGCGACTGTATTCTTCAGCAAGCTCTCCCTTAAAACCGGTACCAAAAAGAGCATCAATGCTTATAGAATAACCTTCTACCACCTCGGCATCTGAAATAAAATCCTCAATGCGACGCACTTCGATATCCATTTCACTGATGATCCGGAAGTTTTGAAGCGCTGCGCCCTGCTTTATATTTTCTGTATCTGCGGCGTATATGGTCAGGTGAGCCGGTGATTCTTTTGCCAGATAGCGCGCTATCACGAACCCATCTCCGCCATTATTACCCTTGCCGCAGAAACAGGCTATTTTCTCATTTTTGATCGGAGCGTTTTCGGAAAGGATGACTTCGGCAACGGAACGGCCGGCATTCTCCATAAGATCGATCTGGGGTATACCGTACTCTTCCTGGGCCTTACGGTCGATCTCGGCCATCTGAGAAGCGGTTACGCCTTTCATTTTATTTGGGAGCCGGACGGAACGTCACGCTCGGGCATAAGGATGACAGGAGTGCCGTTATCATCGGCCGCAAGCAGCATGCCGTTCGACTCTTCACCCCTGATATTTACCGGTTCCAGATTGTTGATAACTACGATCTTTTTGCCCTTTAAAGCTTCTTTGTCATAAGACGAACGTATCCCGGCAACAATCTGCTTTGTCTCGTCGCCTACGAGTATTTTAAGGACGTACAATTTGTCCGCGTTAGGATGATCGCTGACTTCGACAACTTCCGCTATACGGAGTCCCAGCTGTTTGAAATCTTCGAAGGAAATCATTGAGCCCTCTTCTATTTCTTCTTCTTTTCTTCTTTTTTCTCGCCGGCAGCGCCTTCAGCGGGAGCTTCTTTAGCGGGGGCTTCGCCTTCCTTGGCAGGAGCAGCGCCTTCAGCAGGGGCACCTTCTACCGCGGCTTCAGCAGCACCCTCGACCGGAACCTCTTCTTCAGCAGCGGCTTTAACCTTTTTGATCTTAAACTTGATCCTTTTCACTTTCGGCAGGTGAAAAATGGAATCTTTTTCTTCGGACCATTTATCAGTTTCGATCAGTTCTTTGAGTTTCTCGAATCTTTTTAGAACTGAACGAAATTTACCTTCGCTGCCTCCTTTTAAGCTCGAATGCTGTGTCATGACTTTAGCCTCCTTTTATCGCATTGCTTGCTACTCAGTCTTTCTTATATAGCAGTCTTTGTAATATTTTACAAGTTTTTTTCTTGCTTCGAGGGCCTCTTCCATATTCCTGTACCCTCCTATATAAACCTGGTACCAGGACCCCTTTTTCGAGAAAGAGGCCTTAAAACCCATTTTTTTGAGCTTTACGATCTCCGCCCTTGCAGAATCTTCATTCTTAAAAGAAGCAAGCTGTATTGTGTAGGCCTGAGCCTTTTCGATTGTCTTCGTCGCTACCGGCGCGGCCTGCTCTTTCTTTTCAGGTTCTGTAACGCGAGTAGTTGTCGTAACTCTTTTATTTTCAAGTACTTGTGCCTTTGGTAATCGTTCTTTTGCAAGCTGGGCAGCCTGAATACGCTTGCCCCTCTCCACCCCGACAGCGTAAGCAACTATCATCAGGATAAGTATGCCTATAGCTATAATTACAGTATATTCCGTAGGGACCCTTACATGGGGCAAAAACCTCTGTGCCGAGTATTTACTTAAAAAAGATGGTTTTATGCTCCTTTTCTCAGGATATCCCCCCTCAAAAAAATCGCCTTTAAACTTTTTTCTCATAGGCGCTATATTGTATCATATTGCGGGGAAATATCAAGGGTCTTGGGTCGTAAAGCCCTACGCGGTAAGGGAATAAAGGGCTTTGAGCATGAGAACGTTTCCCTTGTAGGTTATTGCGGTGCTATACCATCCATTTTCATCGCGAGAAAGGACGCCTGTCCTTACGTCTTCCGGCAAAGCGTTGGAGATTTCCGGTGAAAACGAGATCTTGATGTCAAGAGAGATGTCGTCTTTGCCTTTTACAAATAAACAGTCTCCCCCCATCCGGATGTCTTTTGAATAGGCGTCAAAATCCCGGATTTCGACCGTTTTTCTATCAAGATATGCAGTGAAAGTTATCTTTTCATACTTCTGATCCGGAGAGAACGGGAGCGCCAGAATATTATCTTCGGGGGCGGCGTCCGTTTTATCCGTATCTTTGTAGACAAATTTCACCCCATGCATCACGCAGTCAAAAATAAGCCTTTTATTCTTCAGTGACTCCCTGCTCCTCAGATTAAGAACAGCTTCTTCTGCCGATATGCCCGGCCTGCCCTGCCCTGTTTCGATAAGCAATCCCTTAATATCAGCGCCTTGGAAGATATTGCCGCCGGAACTATCATACATGACAACAAGACCGGCGAAGCGATTGATCGAATATGTTATTAAGTTGTTCTGGAAGAAAAAAACAATAAGGCAGGCGAGGAGAATCGCGAGAAGGAAAATAAAGATTCGTTTATGCATTTTCTTTCATCAGCCCTTGGACAACTTTCATTATTTTCGCGTTTCTGGTATAGCAGTATGCTTTTGTTGAACTTGTACTGTCCTCTTCAAGGACGCCGAGCTCGACCAACCTGTCGAGAATCTCCTTAACCTTTTTACGGTCGCTCTGGACCCATGCTGATACTCCACCAACCGTATCAATGCTCGATTGGTTCTGATAGAAAAAGATCAGGATCTCCCTGCTCATTTTATTCTTAAGGATTTTTTTGATTTCCTCTTTCATATATTTCTCAGTTCTTTTCCTAAAAGCTTTCTTACGTCCTTGCGGGCAACGGCTTCGCAGAATACTTCGACGACCTTGGGGTCGAACTGCGTACCGGAATTCTTGCTTACTTCTTTTACGGCCGCGTTGATCGATAGAGCCTTGCGGTATGGCTTCTCGATGATCATCGCCTCGAAAGAGGCCACTATCGCCAGGATGCGCGCGGCCAGCGGGATCCCCTGTTTCTTCAGGCCCTTGGGGTATCCCGTTCCGTCGTAATTCTCATGGTGATATAAAATAATGGGAACAATGACCTTTAATGGTTTAAACTTTGAAAGGATATCAGCGCCCTTCAGCGGATGCATCTTAATGATATCGTATTCCCTCCCCGTCAGGTACCCCTTCTTGAGAAGCACTTTCTCCGGTATACTTATCTGCCCGGCATCATGAAGCATTGCAGCGTACTGAAGCATTTTTATTTCGCTTTCGTTCATGTTGAACTTGCGGCCTATTATGTTGAGCAATTTAAGGAAAGAGGCCTCTGCCTTGTGGAACCCGCTTGGCCTTGTCTCCAACAGCTGTGCGATACATTTGATGCTGCTCAATGTAAGTTCTTCCTGTTCCTTGAAAAGCTGCGCGTTCTTAATGGCAATAACGGCCTGCTCAGCCAGAGTTCTCATTATCTCTTCGTCAAAGCTCGTGAACTCGCCTTTGTCGATCTTGTCGTAAAGAGTTATCACCCCGACTACATCTTCGTCTATCAGCGGCGTTGCAAGATAATTCTTCCCCCTTATCGGCCTGACCTGCTTTACTGCTCTGCCTGGGGCGAATTTACCGATAGTCACCTTTTTAAGTTTTGTCTTTTTCTTTCTCAGGTCGATCGTCGTCTTCGGGATAAGCACCCTTTTCGCCCTGTCGACAAGTTTTATGGAACAGCGGTTCGCTCTCATGACCTGCAGTGAGAGGCGCGCTATGCGCGGCAAAAGCTCGCTAAGATCCAGCGTGCCGCTCATCAGCCTATGCACAGTATGAACGGTTGAAAGAGCTATAGCCCTGGGCCTTATCGTCTTATTCAGCTCTTCAAGCTCCAGTTCCTTCTGGGTCTCCCCTATGACGGCATCGGTAAACGAAGTAAAAATCGTCTTGAGGGTATCAGGCACCGCTCTTTTCAGCCCGCAAAGTATCATGTACCCGAAAACCTCATCTTCAACCGTAAGCGGATAGCACAATCCTCTGCGCTTCTTTCCGTAATAAAACTGTTCAAGCGCTTTCTGTCTCTTGCTCTTTCTCAGGGCAGCAAGGATCACGTCGAGGGCATTGCGGACCTCGTTCTGTTTGCCAAACTCTTTTTCGATGTATTTGCCGACCTCCGTCTTCTTGAGCTCATCCGGGGTCTTGGGAAGTTGCGGAAGCAGTATGCACGTGAAATTCTTAAGGTATACCTCAAAGGCCTCTGTCTCGCGCTTAAGGTCCCAGTTCTCTTTAAGCCTCTTCAAAAGATTCACTGAATATTTTTTATCTTCTTTTGCCATTATTACACTCTCTCGTACGGTTCAAAGAATTTCTTATACTGGTCCAGCGCGTAACGGTCCGTCATGCCGGCTATGTAATCACATATCACCCGGTATTTGCCTCTCTCTTTTATCTTTTCGCGAGCCTGGGGCGGCAGCTGATCCGGGGTATCGGAATATATACTGAAAAGATGCTTCAGGAACCGCGACGCCTTGTTGGACATGCGGACCACACGAAAATGATTATACAGTTTATCGAGCAGGACTTCCTTGAACTGAACGCGCTTCGCGTTCAGTTCTTCGCTGAAGTCGACTATTTTTCCTTTTTGCTTATCCAGGTCTTCGATGCTTTTTATGCCCAGCTCACTGATCCGGTCCAGGGTGCTTTGAATAACATCGGAAACCTGAAGATTGATCAGGTGCCGGACTATCTGGAACCTCTTTGTCTCCGGATCGATCGTCCCGAACCGTGTCTCCACCTCGGAAACGGCCTTGTCCCAGATCGGGATGCCCTGAAGGTCCTTTTCATCAAGAAGTCCGCTCTTCAGCCCGTCATCCAGATCATGATTATCATACGCTATTTCATCTGAAATATCAACAACTCCGATCTCAAGAAGACGAGGGCATTGAATGCCGACCTTCCCCGCCCTTTTCAGGTCAAAAGGCGTAGAATGGCGTATGATGCCGCACCTGACTTCCCTGGTCAGGTTGAGGCCGGGAAAGTCCGGGTACCTCTGTTCCAGAACATCCACCACCCGAAGTCCGTGAGAATTGTGGTCAAATCCGCCGTGGTGCTTCATGAGTTCTGAAAGCGTCTCTTCACCGGAATGGCCGAAAGGCGTGTGCCCCAGGTCATGCGCAAGAGCTATTGCCTCGACGAGCTCCTCATTGATCCTGAGCGCCCGGGCGATCGTCCTTGCGATCTGGGCCACTTCGAGCGTGTGGGTAAGCCGTGTTCGATAATAATCGCCTTCGTGGTTGACAAATACCTGCGTTTTGTATTCGAGTCTCCTGAAGGCGGTGGAATAGATTATCCTGTCCTTATCGCGCTGGTAAGCCGAGCGATACGGATGTTCCTTTTCTTTGTGCTCACGGCCACCGGTATCGCCGCTTTTCATGGTGTATGTAGCAAGTCATTCGCGCTCTCTCTCCTCGATCTCTTCTCTGGTAAGAACTGCGCTTTTCATGTTACCTCACGTAATATAGTAACACAAACACCATAAATCCTATAACAAAAATTAGCGCCGTATCCCAGTTTATCCTTCGTGTAGTATCGCGTCTCCAATAAAGAGCCAAGGCCGTAACGACCGAAAGCAGGATAACCGCACCTGTTATTAATATCTGTCCGGATGTCAACATTCCCAGTATAGGCGCGCGGGTCAAACTGTCCAGGATAGGCACGATAAAGACATCGAAGAGATTGCTTCCCACTATGTTCCCCACCGCCATGTCCACGGACCCTGCCCTCAAAGCGCTGAACGAGACGATCATCTCGGGAAAGGATGTTGCAAAGCCCAGAAAAAGTGCTCCCGTAAAAGTCTCGGATAGATCCGTCGTATCTGCTATTTTCTCACCCGTCTTTGCCAGCCACATGCTCAGAAGCAGAACTATGATCAAAAGCGCGATGAACTTTGACCATATGCTAAAAAATGACTCTTTTGTCTGGTATATATCGATGTCTTCTTTCCTGTTCGATCTCCTCACTACTTCAAGCGCCCCTATGTACATCAGGGCGATCACTATACTTTCAAGTCCTATTCCCTTGAACGCGAAAATAGGATACCCTCTGTGACGCAAGACTGCCGCGGCAAACACCGCAGAAAGAAGGACGACGGCAAATATTCCGGTCAGCCGGCTAATACGTGACGCGCGAAAAAGGATCCTGCCTCTACCCTGGAAAAAATCAAGAAACAGAAGGATCATAGAATTTACGATGATCGAACCTATGATGTCACCATAACCCAGGCCGATATTGCCCAGGAAAAATACTGCCGATGAGCCGGTTGCGACTTCCGGAAAAGATGTGGCAAGGGCGAGAAAAAACATCCCTATCAGGCCTTCTTCCAGGCGCGTCTTCTTTGAGAGTATAATGCCTTCCCTGCAAAGATGATAGGCGAAAAATATCATCAGTGAGGAACAGATGACAAATTCTATCCAGACCATTTATTCGTCTTCCAGCTTTATGATTTCCGCGCTGACCTTATCTCCCTCTATCTCAATGATGCCGAAGGAGCGGTACGGCGTAAAGACCCTGTCGGTGGAACTTCCCGGATTGAAGTAAAGAGTCCCGTCTATCGTTTCGTTAAACGGAACGTGTGAATGGCCGAAAATGACAATGTCCGGTTTTTTGTCGAATTCTTCCTTGATTTTCTTGGCGACTTTTGAGGCCGGGCCCCTTCCATGCACAACACCGATCGTCTTTCCCTCGGCTTCAAACTGGATCTTTTCCGGAAGTCGCTCTCTAATGCCAGGGCCGTCCATGTTCCCCCAGACCGCCTTTGTCTCGGCAATTTTTTCAAGCTCATCTATAACCCACATCTCAACCAGGTCGCCCGCATGGATGATAAGATCGCAATCTTTAAAATATTCGCAAACTTTAGAGGGGATTTTTGTAGCGGTGGTTGGAATGTGCGTATCGGCAATTATTCCGATCTTCATAATACCAGCTCGTATTTCCCGAACAAACGCAGGATCTCGTTCAGCTGCTGTACGCCCCAGACCCAGATATTTTTTTCTTTTGCCAGGAGAAAAGCGTTATGCTCTATTCCCTTAAGAGGTATAAATATCTTCCTCGTGATTTTTTCGCCTTTTTTTGCGCTTCCCTTGAGGTCGCTGAGGGCGTAGATATCCTGTTCGTCTGCCTTTCCGCCGCTGTACCTGATGTGGCACACCCAGCTTTTATCCTTGATCTTTCCCGAGACTTCGGATATGTTCTCTGAAACATACCGGCTCTTGACGGCATCGAACCGCGGCATCTTCCGCTCGCTAAGGCGCAAGCGGATCTTCTCGTTTTGAAAACTGGAGAAAAGGTCAGAGACGACTTCTGTCGTGCTTAAGGTACTGAACTTGCAATATTCAAGGTAATCTTTCTCTACCGCATTCTTAAATTCAAGATATTTAATGTCGAGGTCATCTATGACAGACTTTGTTTTCAGGGCATAAACGTTCCTCAGCCAGTACTCAAAGAACTTATCGGAGATCTTGTAAAACACTCCGCTTTTATAAACAAGGTCCATTTCCTGCAGGCTCTGCAAAAGGTCCCCCAGGTCCTTGCTTTTTCTGCCAAGGTTTTCCTGTATGGCTTTTACCGTGCTATTGCCCATCGCCATAGAAATAAGAACGGGCAGAAACTTCTTCCGGGATTTCTTTTCCAGAAAGAAATTGACGCTGTTCGTGAAGTACTGATTCAAGATGCCGTTGGAATCGTACAAAAGTTCCGCAAAAGTATCAAGAAGGCACTCTTTTTCGTTTCTTTTTCCGTCCTTGGCCTTTACCAGATCAGCGAAACGTTCCGCCAGAACCTCCAGATAAAAGGGGCTTCCCTGTGAAAGCTGTATCATGTAATTTTTAAGGTTTTCGCTGGAAGCGGCTTCCTTTATCTTTTCGGACACGAACAGGCGCGCCGTATGGCTGTCAAACCCGTTCACTTCCACGATCTCAAAATTCCCAAAAAGAAGCGAAAGCTTATTTGCCAGTATGTCTTTTAAAAGGGTTTTCTGGGAGCTTGAAACGATATACATCGTGTTCTTCTGGATCATTATGAACCTTCCGAGGGTCTGGAAGGGTTTTTTCAGGTGGAAATTAGCGAGGTTATGGAACTCATCCAATATAACTATGCAATTTTTTCCCGTCTCACCTTTAAAAACAAAGGTAAGCTCGAGGAGCTTTTCGTAGGCCTCTTCATTCTTCTTCTTTTTAAGGAGGCTGTTTACCTTGTCGATATGCCGGACCGTATTCGGTATCAGATTCCGGCAAGACCTTTTCAGAAGCTCAAAGTCGCCTTCGGCGTCCAGTCCTTCGGATTCAAGATACCTGTAAAGAAGGGAGGCCATGAACCTCACACAGAACGCTTTGTAGTCCTCTCCTGACATCTCAATGTACAGGGGGACCGCGTCAGAGGCTTTTGCGTTAGCGAGAAAGTGCCTGAGGATGGAGGATTTTCAGCAGAATCGAAGTTCTATGAGTCCCTCAAACC
>JBHIBX010000019.1:0-10492 GCA_046759285.1 Candidatus Omnitrophota bacterium | reverse complement strand
CACTGGGAGGCATGAAAATCACCATAACTGGTATAGCAAAGGGCGCGGGGATGATAAATCCGAACATGGCGACAATGCTTGCATATATCCTGACTGATATAAATATAACTTCGGGAGCGCTGAAAATGGCGCTCCACAAGAGCAACGATATATCTTTTAACGCGATAACGGTTGACGGTGAGATGAGCACGAACGATACCGTTGTAGTGCTCGTCAACGGAGAAGCCGCCAATCCCATTGTTACGGAGGCTGATCCGAGTTTTCATGTTTTTCAGGAAAATCTGGACATGGTAACAAAGGATCTGGCCGGCATGATCGTCAGGGATGGGGAAGGTGCGACTAAATTCGTAGAAGTTCACGTCAAAGGCGCCAGGACAAAGAACGACGCGAAGAAAGCCGCCGAGGCCGTAGCGAATTCGCTTTTGATAAAATGCGCGGTTCACGGGGAAAACCCTAACTGGGGACGCGTGGCTTCCGCTGTCGGTGCAAGCGGTGTTGCATTCGAACCGGAGAAAATGGAAATAAAACTGGACGGGACAGCATTTCTTAAGCACGGGAAATGCGTTACCGTGGGAGCCGGTAAAGCGGCCAGGGTGTTCAAGAAAAAAGACGTCAGCATAGAGGTTAATCTGCATTCAGGCAAAGCTGAACAGGTTATGTATACCTGTGACATATCGAAAAAGTATATAACGATAAACTCGTATTACACGACGTAATTAGGTGTTAGGTTATAGGTGATAGGGATGGAAGAGGCGATTAAGAAGAGTAAGGTATTGATCGAGGCGCTGCCGTACATCAAGAAGTTCTTCAATAAGGTGATCGTCATAAAGTACGGCGGAAATTCGATTGGAAACAAGAAAGTTCGCGAAAGGGTCCTTCAGGATATCGTGTTCATGCGTTACGCGGGAATGAAGCCCGTCCTGGTGCACGGTGGAGGCCCCTATATCACAGAAAGACTGAAAAAAGCGAACATAGAGACGAAATTTGTTGGCGGCCTCAGGGTAACGAGTAAGGAGGCCATGAAAGTCATCGATGTTGTGCTCATGGAACTGAACAAGGAGCTTGTCGATGAGATCAACAGTTTCGGCGGAGAAGCTTTCGGACTCAGCGGAAAAGAGAACAACATGATACAGGCGATCAAATGCGAAGGAAAAGAGGACCTGGGATTTGTCGGTAATGTGGCGGCAACAGACACGACGATCTTGAGTCGCCTCATCAACACTAACGTAATACCCGTTGTGTCTCCCGTCGGCAAAGGTACCGATAACCAAGTCTACAACATAAACGCCGATGAGGCGTCGAGTAACCTGGCAGTAGCGCTGGACGCGGAGAAATTCGTCCTTCTTACTAACGTGCTCGGCGTTATGAAAGACAAGAATGATCCCGAATCTCTTTATCATTCGCTGACGCTGGAAGAAACTAATCGTCTTATTGAGGAGGGCGTTATAAGCGGGGGCATGCTGCCGAAGACAATGGCGTGTCTGAAGGCGCTTGAAGGAGGCGTGCGCAAGGCGCATATAGTCGAGGCCGATCTTCCGCATGCGCTACTTCTTGAAATGTTTACGGATAAAGGTATCGGAACAGAGATAGTTAAAAAGTAAAGGGAAATCAAAAATCAAATGTCAAATATCAAAGATTTTGAAAAAGTGAAACAACTTTATGATAAATACGTACTGGCGACGTATACCAGGCAGGATCTTTGCCTTGTCAAGGGTGATGGTGCATGGGTGGAAGATATCGCCGGAAAAAAATATCTTGATTTTTTCCCGGGGTGGGCAGTAAGCGGTATTGGCCACTGTCACCCGAAAGTGATCGGCAAGGTAAAAGAGCAGCTGGAGAGGATAGTGCACGTATCAAACAACTACTACAGCGACGTCCAGCCGGTTCTTGCGCAGAAGATAATCGAGCATGCTTTTCCGGGGAAGGTCTTTTTCGCGAACAGCGGGGCCGAAGCTAACGAAGGGGCGATAAAACTCGCGCGCAAGTATGGTTCTTCGGAGAAATACGAGATCATATCCATGGAGAAGTCTTTTCACGGCCGGACGCTGGCAACACTGACAGCAACGGGCCAGGACAAGGTAAAGGAGGGGTTTGAACCGCTGCCGGAAGGTTTTAAGCAGATTCCGTTCAACGACATAAGTGCGTTTAAATCCGTCGTTACGGATAAAACTATAGCCGTTATGATCGAGCCCATCCAGGGTGAAGGCGGGATCAACGTTGCCGAGGAAGAGTATATGCGCCAGCTCAGCGCCTTTTGCCGGGAGAAGAACATTCTCCTTATTATGGATGAGGTCCAGACCGGTATGGGCAGGACGGGAGAAATGTTCGCGTATAAGCATTACGGGATAAAGCCGGATGTTATGACGCTGGCAAAGTCTCTCGGTGGAGGATTTCCGATCGGGGCGCTTGTCGTCAGCGATAAATATTCCGATGTTCTTTCTCCAGGTTCTCACGCGTCGACTTTTGGAGGAAGTCCGATAGTTTGTGCCGCCGCTTTGGGTGTTTTTGAGGCTATCGAGCAGGAGAATCTGCTTGAAAACGTGAAAAAGATGGGGGAGTATCTTACGACAGGCATTGAAGAACTCAAGAAAACAAAGCCTGTTATCAAGTCCTTGAAAGGTAAAGGCCTGATGATAGGCGTTGAGCTTGATATGGAGGATGCCTCAAAGCTTGCGGAGAAAGCAGTCGATGAAGCGCTTTTAATTAACTGTACGCAAAAGAACATCCTCCGGATAATGCCGCCTATAACGGTGAATAAAGAAGAAATTGACATAGCCCTTGAGAAATTATCTAAAGCACTGGAGAAGATATGAAACGGAAAGACTTAATAACGGTAAGAGATCTCAGTTCCAAGGAAATATTCGACATTTTGATCCTTGCATCCAAGCTGAAAAAGAAGCCTCTTCTTTACAGGGGCATCTTCAGGGACAAGACGCTGGCTCTTTTGTTCCAGAAGCCGTCAAACCGCACAAGGATCTCATTTGAAGTGGCAATGGTTCATCTCGGCGGGTATGCGCTGTATCTTAGTCCGGATGAGATCCAGATGGGGGAAAGGGAGCCGGTCAAGGATGTTGGACATGTCATCTCACGTTACGTGGACGGGATCGTCGCGCGCGTCTTCGCGCATAAGGACATTGTGGACCTGGCGCATTATTCAAGAGTTCCCGTAATAAACGGCCTTTCCAATTTTGAACATCCGTGCCAGGCGTTAAGTGATATTTTCACGATCTGGGAAAGGAAGAAGGAACTCAAGGACGTGGTTGTTTCCTGGATAGGTGACGGGAACAATGTTCTTAACGCGCTACTGATGGTATGCGCCAAAACAGGCGTGAACATGAAAATATCATCACCTGAGGGATATTGGCCGCGGGATGAAGTGCTGATGGAAGCTACAAAAGAGGCCAAGGCAAACGGGGCTAATATTGAGATGATCGATGAGCCTTACGAGGCAGTAAAGGGGAGCGATTTTGTGTATACCGATGTTTGGGTGAGCATGGGACAGGAAGACGAGAGGGAGAGGCGCCTTCGCGATTTTCAGGGTTTTCAGATAAACGAAAACATGATAGGCGCCGCCAAAAAAGACGCGCTTATCATGCACTGCCTTCCCGCGCACCGTGGTGAAGAGATTTCGGATGTGATAGATGGGAAGAATTCCATTATTTACGACCAGGCTGAAAATCGGATGCATGTCCAAAAGGCTATTTTATTAAAGTTACTGGGGCATAAATAGCCTAAAACGAGGAGTTTAAAATGGCGAAGAAAAAGATAGTGCTTGCTTATTCAGGAGGGCTGGATACTTCGGTGGCTCTGAAGTGGTTCATCGAGCGCGGCTACGAAGTCATCTGTTATATGGCGGATGTCGGCCAGGGGGCGGAAGCTGAAAGCGCGCGCAAACGTGCTTTGAAGATAGGCGCGTCCAAGTGCATTGTCGGCGATCTGCGCAAAAAGTTTGTAACGGACTACGCTTTCAAGGCGCTGAAAGCAGGGGCGCTTTATCAGGGGAAATACAACCTGGCGACCGCTCTGTCGCGGCCCTTAATAGCCGAGGCGATGGTAAAAGTGGCGAAAAAGGAGAAGGCCGGGGCTGTTGCGCACGGCTGTACGGGAAAAGGTAACGACCAGGTAAGGTTCGAGGTGACGTTTCATTTGAAAGCGCCGCATCTTAAGATGACCGCTCCGGTCCGCGAATGGGAGCTTACCACGCGTGAACTCGAAATAGATTACGCGAAAAAACACAAGATACCGATCGAGCAGACGAAAGAAAAAGTTTACAGCATAGACCGTAATTTGTGGGGTATCAGCCTTGAAGGCGGGAAACTGGAAAACCCGTGGTTTGAACCACCGAAAAATACGTACATTTCTGTTGCGAGGGTCGAGAGGACGCCCGCGAAGGCGCGGTATGTTACTGTGAGCTTTAAAAAGGGTGTTCCTGTTGCGATCAACGGTAAAAAATACGATCCGGTCCAGCTTGTCGAAAAACTTAACCTGGCAGGAGGCAAACACGGAATAGGCAGGGTGGACATAGTGGAAGACCGCCTTATCGGGATAAAGTCGCGCGAGATATACGAAGCGCCCGCTTCGACGGTCCTTCACGCTGCGCATACCGCGCTTGAAGAACTGGTGCTTGACAGGGAAACGCGCCGACATAAGCAAGGCATCTCCGATCTGTATTCGGAGCTGGTTTATTACGGGCTGTGGTTTGTGCCGCTTAAAGAAGCTTTGGATGCCTTCATAGACAAAACGCAGGAGAAGGTTTCCGGGGACGTGAAGCTGAAACTGTATAAAGGCTCCGTCACGGTAGCCGGACGGAAGAGTCCGAACACGCGTTACAAGTATGAACTTGCGACATACGGAAAAGGCGACATTTTCGATCAATCGCTTGCCAAGGGTTTTATAGACCTTTGGGCAATGCCTTATAAGTGAAATGAGGCCGCGACTTACGGAACAGCATGACGTAAGTCGCATGGCCGAATTTTATCCTGAGCGAGGCCGC
The DNA here is from genome assembly GCA_046759285.1 of Candidatus Omnitrophota bacterium. GTDB lineage: Bacteria > Omnitrophota > Gorgyraeia > Tantalellales > Tantalellaceae > JBHIBX01. The sequence goes on along the minus strand of JBHIBX010000019.1, from coordinate 5,499 downwards.
GAGGCCGAGTCGAAGGAACCAATAAAGGAGAAAAGATGTCAAAATTATGGGGCGGACGATTTTCAAAGGGCAAAATGGATCCTCGCGTCATGGAGTTTACCTCCAGCCTTGACGTGGACAGGATACTTGCCAAATACGACTGCTTGAGCAGTATCGTGCACGTTGAAATGCTTTCGAAGTGCGGGTTTCTCTCAAAAGAAGAGAAAAAAGCACTTTTGGAGGCGCTTGACGAGCTGTCCAAGCAGATAGAGAAAGGCGTCTGGACAGGAGGGGCTTATGAAGACGTCCATTCGGCGATACAGGCTTACGTGGAGAAAAAGGCTCCGGAGGCCGCTAAGAAGCTGCACACGGGCAGGTCTCGAAACGAACAGGTCGTCAACGACGTCCGACTTTACTGTAAGGACAGCATTCAGCATATTACAGATCTTATTACGGATCTGCAAAAGGAGCTCGTGGATCTCGCCGAAAGGACACAAGACATCATTGTCCCCGGTTACACCCATCTTAAAAGGGCACAACCCATACTTTTTGCGCACCTTGTCATGGCTTATATCGAGATGCTCCAGCGCGATAAGGAACGGTTTGATGACGCCGGCCGCCGCTGTGACGTCTCCGTCATGGGCTCGGGCGCTCTTGCGGGCTCAGCCCTTGAACTGGACAGGAAGTTTACCGCGGAGAAACTCAAGTTTAAGAATGTTTCCTCCAACAGCATCGACGCGGTAAGCGACAGGGATTTTATTGTCGAAATAGTTGCGGCGCTCAGCTTTGTTGCGGTCCACCTGTCGCGGATAAGCGAGGACTTTATAATCTACAGCACTTCCGAGTTTGGTTTTCTGGAAATAGGCGAAGATTACTGTACCGGCAGTTCGCTCATGCCGCAGAAGAAAAATCCGGATGTCCTGGAACTCTTTCGCGGGAAGGCCTCGGGGGTCATCAGCGCCCTTAATTCGTTGCTTGTCCTTTTGAAGGGTCTGCCGCAGACCTACAACAGGGATCTGCAGGAAGATAAAAAACCGCTTTTTGAATCTGTCGAGCTGGTTTCTGATGAGCTGGAGATCATGGCAGGTTTGGTCAAGACGATCAAGCTTGAAAAGGAGCGCGCGAAGGAAGCGCTGGAGGACGAGTTTATCTATGCGACGGATCTGGCGGAATACCTTGTCCGCAAAGGCGTGGCGTTTAAGGACGCGCATGATATCGTCGGCAGTATTGTAAAACACTGCGCCGATAAAGGCGTGAACATATCGGACCTTTCGATATCGGAGCTAAAAAAGTTTTCGGAAAAACTGGAAGAAGACATATGTGACTATCTCAACCCCGAGACCTCGGTCAAGATGAAGAAAACGTCGGGCGGCACTAATCCCGAATTTGTGAGGAAAGAGATAGCATCCTGGAAAAAGAAACTGAGGAGCTGATATGCACGAATTTCATTACAAAGAAGGAATATTGCATTGTGAGGATACGCCGCTAACAGAGATCGTGAAGAAGTTTCCAACGCCTTTCTTTCTTTACAGCGCGAAGACGCTTCTGGACCACTATTTAAAGATGAAAGAAGCGTTTAAGGAACTGAATCCCCTGATCTGTTTCTCGGTGAAATCAAACGCGAACCTGAATGTCTGCAAGCTTCTCGTCAATGCGGGCGCGGGTCTGGATATAGTTTCAGGCGGCGAGCTTTATAAGGCCTTTAAGGTCGGCTGTCCGCCCGAACGCATTGTCTATGCCAGCGTCGGCAAGACAGAAGCGGAGGTCAAAAAAGCGATACAGGCGGGGATACTTTTCTTCAACGTGGAATCAGTGCCGGAATTGATAATGATAGATACCGTGGCCAAGCGTTTGAAGAAAACCCCAAACGTGGCGGTGCGCATTAATCCGGACGTCGGGGCGGCCACTCATGAGTATGTAACAACGGGAACGAAAGAGAAGAAGTTCGGGGTGGATTTTAAGGTCGCTGAAGATGTATTTGACAACGCGAACAAATATTCAAATGTCTCCCTTAAAGGTATCCATATCCATATCGGATCGCAGATAACCGAAACGGAACCATTTGTAACGGCCATAACCAGAGTGCTCGATTTTCTGGACAAGAGCAACATCGAGATCGAATGGTTCAATATAGGGGGAGGATTCGGTATCGATTACGGAAAGGAAAAGGCCAGGACTGCGCAGGAACTTGCGAGCAAGATCGTCCCGCTTTTGAGAGGAAGGTCCTTTAAGGTCATAATTGAACCCGGGCGATTCATAGCCGGCAATGCCGGTGTCCTTGTGTGCAAAGTGCTGTACATAAAAACGGGCGCTACGGGAAAAAGATTCGCCATAGTAGATGCCGGGATGAACGACCTGTTAAGGCCTACTCTTTACAAGGCGTATCATGAGATATTGCCGGTGGTCAAACGGAAATCGAAAGCCCAAAAATACGACATTGTAGGGCCGATATGTGAAAGCGGGGATTATCTTGCGCTTGACCGGGAGTTTCAGGAGCTCACAGCGGGCAATTATCTTGCCGTTATGGGAGCAGGCGCATACGGTTTTGTGATGGCTTCAAACTATAATTCACGTCCGCGGCCCGCAGAACTTTTATTGGCAAACAAGGAAGTTAAAATAGTTCGCCGCGCGGAGACTCATCGCGACTTAATACACGGTGAAAAGATAGTCTGTTAGGGAATTAAGGAAAAATGGATAAGAAGTATAATATATGTTTTACGAAAGCCGTTGCGAGCGGCAATGATTTCATAATCGTAGATAACATAAACGGCGAACTGGACAGCCGCGAATTTGATTATCCATCGATGGCCCGGGATCTATGCTCGCGAAGGTTTTTTGTGGGCGCTGACGGCCTATTGATTCTTGAGAATTCCGATGAAGCCGATTTTTATATGCGCGTCATCAATCCGGATGGTTCGGAGGTAACCATGTGCGGCAACGGAGCGCGGTGTAGCGCACTTTACGGATCGACTAGGGGCATGGGAGAGAAGATGGCTATAGAAACCGGAGCCGGCATCATAAACGCCGAGGTTAACGAAAGCAACGTGAGGCTCAAGATGGGCGACCCCAGGGATATAAAACTCGGCATAAAGCTGGGTATAGGCCAGACTATCATGGATGTCCATTTTGTTGATACAGGTGTGCCGCACGTTGTGCACCTTGTCGATGAAATTGAAGATTATCCGGTAAAGGAGGTTGGCCGGAAGATCCGCGAGCATTCTTTATTCGCTCCGGAAGGGACGAATGCTGATTTTGTGGGCAACGTAACGGAAGAGATGGTTTACGCGCGAACTTATGAGCGCGGCGTTGAAGATGAGACGCTGGCCTGCGGGACAGGCATAACGGCTGCAGCGATCATCCTGGGCCTTCTTGGCCAAGCCTCTTCACCTGTAAAGATACGAACGCAAAGCGGGGAAGTACTCACAGTTTATTATGAAATGTCAGGAAAGAAGATATCGGATGTTTATCTTGAAGGCGCAGCTGATATCGTTTACGAAGGGAGAGTGTAATCATGTTCAAGGGTTCATATGTCGCTTTGGCAACACCGTTCGATAACGGGAAAGTTGACGAAAAGGCTTTCAGGAAACTTATTGAATTCCATATCGATAAGGGGACCGACGGGCTTGTCCCCTGCGGGTGTACCGGAGAAGCCGCGACTCTGACGGCATCCGAGCAGAAGCATCTTATAAAAGTTGCTGTTGAGACTTCAGGCAGGAGGGTTCCCGTGGTTGCCGGCACAGGCTCCAATTCGACCCATGAAGCTATCGAATTTACCACTTTTGCGAAAAAAGCGGGCTGCGACGGGGCCCTTATCATCAGCCCGTATTACAACAAGCCCACCCCCGAAGGTCAGTACAGGCATTACGCGGAGATAGCTAAAACGGCGGATATACCCATAATGCTGTACAATGTTCCTTCACGCACGGGCATATCGCTGCTTCCGGCGACAGTGGCGAGGCTTTCGAAGATCGACAATATTGTTGCGATCAAGGAGGCAGCCGGGAGCGTTCAACAGGTCATGGACATAAAAGTGCTCTGTGACATTATCGTAATGAGCGGTGACGACTCCATGACGTTGCCGTTTATGTCCGTGGGAGCTGCCGGAGTTGTCAGCGTGGCAGCGAACATTATCCCCGGAAAGGTGCATGAGCTGGTCCAGACTTTTCTTGATGGCCATTATGAACAAAGCCAGAAGATACATTTCGAGATACTTGATCTGTGTCATGCGATGTTCATCGAGACAAACCCCATACCGGTCAAGACGGCGCTGGCTATGATGAACATGATCAAAGAAGAATGGCGTCTGCCGCTTTGTGAGATGAGGAGCGAGAACAAGGCAAAGTTGGAAGAGGTCCTCAAGCGTTACAATCTGGTGAAATAAAGAGGAGATATTATGTTGCGTGTAGGAATAAGCGGAATCGGCGGAAAGATGGGAAAACGTATAGCCGATCTTGCCATGAAAGACGGCGGCATTGAGATCGGTTGCGCTTTAGAGAAAAAAGGCAGTCCCATGATCGGCAATGAGGATTACGGTGTCGCTGTTATTTCCGATGTCGAAAAGGCCTGCAGGGGTATCGATTGCATGATCGATTTCACCTCGCCGGAAGCGACACTTGAACATATCGATATCTGCGCGCGAAACGGCATTCCGATGGTTATAGGGACTACGGGGCTTGACGATGAAGGAGGGAATAAGATCTCTGAAGCCGCGGGAAAGATACCGATAGTCTTTTCACCGAATATGGCTATCGGCGTGAACCTTCTCTTCAACTTAGTGGATGAAGCGGCGAGAGTTCTCGGCAAGGACTTTGAGGTCAAGATCGACGAAACGCACCACGTCCATAAAAAAGATTCTCCAAGCGGCACGGCTAAGATGATAGCAAAAGTGATCAAAGGGGCCGCTGATGTAGAAGCCCCTATCGAGGTTTTCCGGGAGGGCGAGGTTATCGGTAACCACGGTATCGTGTTTGACGGAAAATACGAAAAACTGGAAATAAGGCACGACGCCAAATCGCGCGACGTGTTCGCCGCAGGTGCGATCGAAGCGGCCAAGTTTGTTGCAGGAAAAGCCCCGGGGCTATATACCATGGCAAACGTGTTGGGGCTAAAAAAATAACAAATCACAAATAACAAATTACAAAAGAGGAATAAGCGAATGAATATTGATTTTGCGGAACGATTGAAGAAATTACCGCCGTACTTGTTTGAAGAAATAGATAGGGCAAAAAAGAAAGCCATCGATGAAGGCAGACCGGTCATAGACCTCGGAGTCGGCGACCCGGACCAGCCTACGCCGGATTTTATAATAAAGAAACTGCATGAAGCAAGTCTTGACCCGGCCACTCACAAATACGCCTTAAACAAAGGCCTGGGGAGTTTACGCCAGGCGATGGCCGACTGGTATAAATCACGTTTTAACGTTGAACTTGATCCGGATACTGAAGTTTTGCCTCTTCTGGGGTCCAAGGAGGGGATAGCTCACGTGCCCCTGGCTTTTATCAATCCCGAAGACGAAGTGCT
>JBHIBX010000018.1:0-10742 GCA_046759285.1 Candidatus Omnitrophota bacterium | reverse complement strand
GAGCGCAGGTGGCTCAGGCCGAAGGAAGAAAAAGGACCCATTCTCGGGCCGGAATTCCTGTCCAGACTTATCACGGAGATGCCGGGTCCGTCAATGGAAACCTTTATAATGATCTGGGGCTGCGTTTCCCTGGGGATCGGTCTTGCCCTCCACATGCACCTTCCTTTTTTGATAACAGCGGTTTGCGCGGGCGTGCTTATTTCGAACCTTTACAGCAAGCAGGTTTTTGAATCATTAAGGATAGAAAACGCCACATCGATGTACACGCTTATATTTTTCGCCCTTATCGGGGGGAATGCCAATATAGAAGCGTTCCGTCCCGAAAATTTCCTGTTCATAGCCGCCTACATCGGGGCCAGAATGATAGGAAAAATAGGCGGGACCTGGTTGGGTTGCAGGATGACGCGTCAGGAAATAAGATTAACACAGGTCTTGCCAACCCTCATGCTTCCCCAGGCAGGAGTAGCAGCAATAGAGGCGTTTTTTGTCGCCACGGTCCTGGGAAAGGCGGGAGAAACTATCCTCGGCATTATACTCCCCGGGCTTATCTTCTTTGAGGTTGTAGGCGTTCTTGCTTCGGAGCGGGCGCTGATAAAGTGGCGCTCATGGGTTACCGGCGGAGGAGAACTAATCGGGGAAGAAGAAATAATCAGAGATAAGCTTAAAAGGGAAAAATTAAGCGTGTATAACATTCTGCGTCCCGAATGTCTGAGGGTGCCTTTAGACGTAAAATCCAAGGGTGAGGCGACCTGGGAACTGATCCGCACGCTGCAATCTGCCGGATTCGTTGAAAACCCCGGCGAAGTCCTTGAAATAATCCTCCAGAGAGAAAGGCAGGGCGGGATAACCCTGGGAGAGGGGATTGCCATACTTCACGGAAGGATTCCCGACATTTCTGAATCTGCTATCGCTTTGGGAGTCTTGCCCAAGGACCGCAAGGTTATTTTTGAAGGCGCGGAGGATGTCCCTGTCGATATCATTTATATGGTCCTTTCCCCCGAGGAAAAACCCGAACTGCACCTCCAGGTGCTTGCGGCTATCGCGAGGCTGCTATCTGACCGCGACATAAGAACGCGCCTCAGGTACGCCAAGAACGAAATAGAAGCAATAGATATTATAAGAGAGCATGCGGAAGAAGAAAAAACCTGAACGGAGGACATTATGAAGAAAATTATAGCGATTGCTGTTGTAATAACGCTGATCATGGGAAACATGTCCGCGTTCGCGGAAAGAGAGAGAAGAGCAAGAAGAGCGAGGCGCGATGAACGCGTTAAAGGGAAAGCGGAACACAGACAACAGCACAGCTTGCGATATATGCGGATGATGAGAGATCTTGACAGAGAATACCAGGAAGGTTCTTTAACGAGAACCGAATACATACAGCGAAAAAGAGAAATAAAGACCCTGGAGGAATAAGTTAGAATTCAACGATAAGGAGGGTAAAATGATCGAGATTCTTCCTGAAAGTCAGGACAACGTTCTGGGCATAAAAGCCAGCGGCAAAGTCACCGCCGAAGACTACGAGACTGTCTTAATACCCAAGCTTGACAGTCTTCTTGCGGAACATGCCAGGGGTAAATTCCTGTATTACCTGCCCGAAGAATTCGAAGGCTTTGAAGTAGGCGCTATGTGGGACGATGCTAAATACTACGCCGGCCACAGCGATAAATTCGATAAGGTAGCCCTGGTGGGCGGGCCTAAATGGATCGAGTGGACAACGAAAATAGCCGGCCTTTTTGTTAAAGCCGAAATCAAGACCTTTTCCGAAGACCAGATGGACGAAGCCTGGAGCTGGCTCAAGTCTTAGCAGGCATAGTTAGTGTTTCAAAAAGTTTGGTATTTTTTCTTCTCACCTCGAAATTCATCAGCCATACTCGAAATAGAATAGCTTGTAGTCGGGGTTTAAACCCCGACTACAAGTCTACCTAAAGAAGGGGGGGGGAGAAAATGAAGAAAGTAATAGCGCTCTTAGTGGCATGTATGCTTCTTGTGGGCTGCACATTAGCGTACGCTCAGCAGCAGGAACAAAGTCACATGACGAGGATCGGGGACGCAATAAAAAAATTCTTCACTGATCTTGGAAATCTGTTGACAAAGGACATACCCGAAACCCCTCAGCAGAAAAGTTCCAAGCACCCGTACGAGCCCAGAGAGAAAAAAGGCAGCAAATAACGCATACATACTTGCATTTCGGGTTCTTTCTTTGTATAATTACTTTATTAATAATAATAAAGGGGGGTTAATATGAAGAAAGTAATTGCAATCTTAGTAGTATGTATGCTGGTCATGGGTTGTGTGACTGTGTACGCCGCCGGAAAAGAAACAAAGTCGGCAACAGACAGGATAGGGGACATGATCCAGAAATTCTGGGACGATCTTAATCAGCTGCTAACGAAAGATATCCCTGAAACAGCCACAGAGAAGCTGAGTCCGACCGGTACAAAAGAAGGTAAAGGCAGCCCAAAAGGCGGCAGAACGTACAAATAATTATCTTTAGTATTACTTTCCAGTAAAAGAGCCCAGGTCTTAGGATCTGGGCTCTTTAGGATCGGGGTAGTTTCATATGACCAAACATCACAAGCACAGAGAAAGAAGAAGACACAGGAGGATACGGAAGCCTGCCATCGTAAGGTTTCACGTAAAATCGGAAGAGCACCCGGTAAAACATCACAGCGAATGGAATATGGGGGCTGTCCTGAACATAGGCGCCGGGGGGCTCCTTTTTTACTATGATAAAAAGGTGGACGTAGATTCACTTCTGCACCTGAAAATATATCTCCATAATCCTGAAACTTCCATAAATTGCATAGGAAAAGTTATCCGCGTTTAAGAAATTCCTCATATGAACCTGGTGGCTGTGATCTATACCGAAATTGAAGAAAAAGACAAAAACATGCTCAAGGATATGTCCAAGGATTTCCACCAGGAATCCACCAACGACTAATTCCGTTTTTTTGTCGAAAACCTTTCAAATATTTAGTAAAATATAAGGACATGCGCAAGAAGTTTCTTTTGATTTTATTGACATTTTCCCTCTCCGTCTTTGCGGGATGCGTCAGTTTTGCCCCCGCGCCGATCAAGGATGGAGCCTACCTGAAATACGAGCTCAGGTCTAAGGATTTCACCGGGTCCTGTAAAATCGTCTTCAAGCAGGTTAATAACACTTACTTTGAAGTCATCGCTGACGATCCCGATGGACTCTTGGGCAGGCCCTTCGCCAAACCGAATCGGAGAGACGGGAAGGTGATGGTAAACAGGTGGATGAAAAGGAGAGGCGGCCGCCCGCTTGAACTGGAACAATTGGGCCCGATATGGGTCCCTCCGGCGGAAAGAGCAAGAGGCGGCAGGGCGGGAATCGATCTCGTTTTTAGCGGCACCTTCGAGGACGAAATAACGCAGTGGAAAGGTTGGGAGGTCTACAAGGTAACTGCCACCATTTTCAGGGGAGCGTTTTCAGGGACCTGGTATTATGACAGAACCACCGGATTCCTTGTAGGACATGAACGGAAAACGGTCGCCACGAGTTTCTTTACAAAAACGCCGCCTTATTTTATACTTATAGATTCCAATATAGAAGGTCTCCTCAAAAAAGCGCCACAAGCTCCGGAAGAGGCTGCTCCCGAGGCTGAAGAGCCGGAAATAAAAGGTGATGTAAAAACTATCCTGCTCAAAAACGGCGGAATAATCGAGGGGGTTATAACGACAGAGACCGATAGTTACGTCATTGTAGAGTTTGCAGGTGCAAGCATAACCATAAACAAGGAAAACATCAAATCCATAGACTAACAGATCTAAAATGAATATTATCATTGTCGGTGCCGGGAAGGTCGGGTTTAATCTGGCGGAATATTTCTCCGCCCTCGGTCACCATATTACTGTAATAGACCAGGATAAGGCGCTTTGCGATCATGTCAGCAGCAAACTCGATGTTTTCGTGGTTCCGGGACCGGGCAGCAGTCCGGCCGTTCTTGCGGAAGCAGGCATAAGCTCGGCAGACATGCTCATCGCCGTTACGTCCAGCGATGAAGCTAACCTCCTGGCCTGTAACTTCGCCATGCAAAACGGCGTCAAAAGACGGATCGCCAGGATCAAATCACCCAGCTATACCGCCGTCACACCCAATGTCAGCCTCGAACAGACCGGTGTTACCAGTGTGATCGAAACCGAACGGGGGGTAGTTGAAAGGATCCTCCAGTATGTGGAGTTGCCGGATGTTCTGGAAACCGCGAATTTTCAGTCGAATAATATCTACCTTCGCGGCTATCGGATAACAGAGGATATGCCGATCGCAAACAAAACGCTTAAAGAGATCAGGGAAATGGCAGAAACATCACCAATACTTTTTGTTGTGCTTGTGCGCAATGGCAAAAACCTTCCTCCCACAGGCGACCAAATACTCCTACCCGGGGATGAAATTGTAGCTATCATGCTACGTGAATCCTTCGCGACATTTCGCTCTCTCATTAACAGCAAAGTCGTTAAAATGAAAAAGGTCATAGTTTCCGGCGACTCACTCACAGCTATACATCTTGCTGAGGCGCTGAAACCATTGGCGGAACAGGTCGTTCTGGCAGATCCCGATTACGAACATGGCCAAATGGCGGCAGCGACCCTCCAGGGGGTTGACGTCTTTCACGGCGACAGCAAGGACTCCAGCGTCCTTGAGGAAATTAACGTCAAAAGCGCCGATTGCTTCATTGCTGCAGGCAAAAACCCGGAAGATAACATCATGTCGTGCCTGTTGGCAAAGGCCGAGGGCGCCGGTATGGTCATTGCTATCAGGAATGATGACCGGTATAGCGGATTATTTGACTCGATCGGATTGGATCATGTCATTAACACGCGTGAAATCACCCTGAATGCGATCATCGAAAGGATCCAGACGGTTTCCATAGGCACGTATCTAAAATTGAAAACCGCTGACGTCGAGGTCACGCGTCTTAAAGTTGGAAAACGCAGCCCTGTCACGAACAAATCACTTAAAGATCTTGAAAAGCAGTTCAAGAGATCCATTATTATCGGTTGTATCATCCGGAGGGGCGAGGTAATTATTCCCTGGGGCGGCACAGTTATTGAGAAAGACGACGAAGCCCTGGTTTTTTGTCGTAAGGAACACCTTAAATGGGTCAACAAATTATTCAAGTCTCCTACCAATGAATCTTAAATTTATAATTTTCGCGGTCGGGAAACTCCTGGAAATTCTTGCCTTGATCCTGCTTATTCCCGCCGGAATAGCTTTTTTCGAGATCCAATCAAAAGCATTCCCCGACATTCTTTTGGATCCCAGGCTGATGGGATTCATTATCGCGATAGTGGTTTCCTTTATATGCGGGAACATTCTCAAAGCGATCGGCAGCAGGGAGCTGATCGGAAACGGCATAAGGGATGGATTCGCGATAGTTGCCTTCGGCTGGATCATTTTAACTCTCTTCGGCTCCATACCGCTTGTGGTTTATTTCCTTTCAAAAGTCGATGCTGTAACTGTTGATGCATTTACGCGGACGTTTACCGATTCTTATTTCGAGATCATGAGCGGTTTTACCACGACCGGGGCAACCATCATGACAAACGTTGAAATATTGCCCCGCGGGATCCTTTTTTGGCGGAGCCTGACCCACTGGCTGGGCGGCATGGGTATCATAACTCTTGCGCTGGCCATACTGCCCGCTTTTGGTATCGCCAGTTACCAGATGTTCCGGGGCGAGGTGCCGGGACCGACAGCCGAACGGCTCCGGCCGCGCCTTTCGCAAACTGCCAAAATACTCTGGGGAGCCTACGCGGTACTGACTTTGGCCGAAACGATCCTTCTGAAATTCGGCGGCATGTCGCTTTTTGATTCGCTTTGCCATGCCTTCGGCACGATGGCTACCGGCGGTTTCTCTACGAAAAATGGCTCCATCGGATCCTACAACTCCAGTTACATCGATTGGGTTGTTATCATCTTCATGTTTTTTGCCGGCATGAATTTTGTTATCCACTACCGGGTGCTTTTTGCCAGGAAACTCGACCTTGTGAGAAGCAACCGTGAATTTCACTTTTATGCGGGTGTCCTCCTTGTAGCGATCTTACTTGGCGCTGTTGTCCTCCATGTAGGAGGCATTGCCCCGGAAGAACAGATCACGAGCAGCTTCCGGAGCGAGCCGCTTTCCGGCCATAAGCTGATTGAGAAAATAGATACTGAAGAGGCGAAGGTCCGTTCGCCTTACGGCATAATACGCTATGTGGCGTTTCAGGTGGTATCCATAACGACCACTACCGGATACTCAACGGCTGATTCCGATATCTGGCCCAACTTCATACGTTTTATGCTGGTGCTTCTGATGTTCTTCGGCGGATGCGCCGGGTCGACCGGCGGCGGCATAAAGATGATCAGGATCATGGTATTTATAAAGACCGCGTGGCGGGAAGTTAAGACGATCATCCAGCCCCGGATCATCGCGCCCCTAAAGATCGCGGGCAAGGCAATGGAAGAGAAACAAATTGCTAATATTCTTGGCTTTATAGCGCTTTTTATGGCATGCTTTGTAATATTCTCCGCGGCAATGAGCTATCTTATAAAAGATCTTACCACCGCGGTTGTTTCGGTTGTAGCGACGATGTGTAACATTGGTCCCGGTCTTTCGGGCGTAGGCGCGACAGAAAATTACGCGTGGATCCCGCTTCCCGGAAAATGGATCCTAACCCTCTGCATGCTTCTGGGGCGCCTGGAGATCTATACCGTGCTTATCGCGCTTTCACCGATCTCCTGGAAAAAGTAGAAAAGGCGACTTTTATGAAGATAGGTAATAAAATAAGTCTTGCTTTTTTAGTGACAGCTATAATACTTACAAGCGTAGCAGCGTCTTTTTTTTATGTAATTGCCAGGAACAATCTTATAAGAGAGATATTTGCGCATTTAGAAACTACCGCCCGGTTAAGAGCGCACCACATCGAAACCACATTAGAAGGAGAGCTTGAAACATTAAGACTGATCAGCAGCAGAACGCAATTGCGTATATCTTTAGAGGAATACAACAAAAGCGGAGATATTGCGGATAAGGAAAAAATGGAAAGAATACTGCTCGATGCCAAGTCATCCATAAAAGGCATAAGACAGATATCTATAATGAATTTAGACGGCGAAGTAATAGTTTCTACTGACACAACCCTGGAAGGCACAGATTATTCTGATGAAACGTTTTTTATAGAAGGAAAGGAGAGGGATAACCTGTTTCTTCTTCCGGCCGGTGAAAATGATGCTGTCATTTATCTCTCCGGCCCGCTTTTGTTAGAAAACAAACTTCTGGGAGTGCTGGTAACTGTCTCCTCATCCGATAATATCTTTGACGCAACACTGGACCGTACCGGGCTGGGAGAAACGGGAGAAGTTTATTTAGTAAATGGAGACGGCTATATGATCACTCCCAGTCGCTTCAAGCAAAACGTTCTCTTTAGACAAAAGGTTGATACCGTAGGCACTAGAATGGGTTTTGAAATCACTGAAAAGCCTGAACAAAAGAAGCACCTGTATGAACCCCTTGTTTATGCGGATTACAGAGGGATAAATGTCCTGGGCGTGCATGATCATATACATGGAACGGATTGGCTCCTCATGGCAGAGATCGATGAAAAGGAGGCCCTGGCGCCTCTGACTATAATAAGAAACTTTTTTATAGCTATATTGATCGTCGTTCCGTTACTGGCATGGTTGATCGGCTTCTATGTTTCGCGAATTATTTCAAAGCCGATTTATAACTTACGTAAAGGAACCGAGATGATAGGGCGGGGTGATTTAGATCATAAAGTGGGCACGGACGCAAAAGACGAAATCGGCCAGCTATCAAGGGCCTTCGACAAAATGACAGAGAATTTAAAAAAGACTACCACTTCACGCGACGAACTGGCCCGGGAAGTCAGGGAACGTATCAAGCTGGAGCAATCGCTGCTGGAAAGCGAGAAAAGATATAAGAGTCTTTTTAACGAGGCGCTGGACATGATCCACATCGTGGACACGAATGGCAGGATAATCGATGCCAACGAGACGGAACTCAGGATTATGGGTTACCCCAGGGAAGAATACATCGGAAAGCCCTTGATCGAGACGGTGCACCCTGATTACCGGGAGAATACAAAGAAAGCGCTGGAAAAGGTTTTAAGCGGCAAGGAAGTAAAGGGTTATGAGACCATTATAGTGACAAAGGGAGGAAAAGAAATAACTATAGAAGTAAGCGCCGTCCCCCGAATTGAGGACGGAAAAGTAGTCGCGGCAAGGGGGATTTTAAGGGATATTACCACGCGCAAGAAGGCGGAAGAAAAGATAAAAGTGGCGGCCGAAGAGTGGGAAAGGACCTTTGACTCCATATCGGACCTAGTGTTCATTCAGGACAAAGATTTCACTATCACCAAAGCGAACAAGGCCTTTGCGGAAGCTCTCAAGTTGAAGCCCGAAGATATTGTCGGTAAAAAATGCTACGAAATAGTCCACAATAGAGATGTCCCCTGGCCGACATGCCCTTTTGAAAAAACCAAGCTAGATAAAAAGGCTATCACTGAAGAGGTGGACGATCCGTATATAGGCTATCCTCTTCTGATCACGACCTCACCCATTTTCGACGATAAAGGAGAAGTTGTCGGTTCGGTGCATATTGCAAAAGACATATCTGAACGCAAGAAGGTGGAACAGCTTAAGGATGAGTTCGTGAATACCGTTTCCCATGAATTGCGCGCTCCTCTCGCTATCATAAAGGAAAGCATGTATCTTATCGCGTCAAAAGCAATTGACGAAAAGCAAAAAAAGCATTTCGATATCGCGACGAGAAACGTCGACAGGCTCGACCGCCTTATCAATGATGTTCTGGACTACCAGAAACTCGTTGCGGGAAAAATGGAATTCAAGATGAACCCCGAAAATATCAACGATCTGGTAAAAGCGATCAAGAAAGAGATGATGTTCATGGCGGAAGATAAAAAGTTAAGCTTTACGGTTCGCCTGGAAGAGGACTTGCCAAAGGTAGAATTTGACAGGGACAGGATCACGCAGGTATTGATGAACCTTATCAATAACGCCATAAAGTTCACCGCCGAAGGCGGCATTGAGATCACAACGGCGAGAACCGAAGAAGGGGTAAGCGTCTCCGTCAAAGATACCGGTATAGGCATAAAGAAAGAAGACATTGCTAAACTTTTTCAAAGTTTTACACAGATCGCCGAGGCCCGGAAAGTAAGCCGGCGAGGAACCGGCCTCGGCCTTGCTATATCCAGAAAGATCATTGAAGAGCACGGAGGCAGGATCTGGGTGGAGTCAAAGTATGGCAAAAGCAGCACATTCTCGTTTTTCCTGCCGGCCAGAGAATAGGGATTTAAATAATTTAAATAATTATATTGACAATTAACTAAATTATTATAAAATAATAACTTAAAGTAACACAAGGAGGAAAGAAGTAATGGTAAAAGGAACAGTAAAGTGGTTCAATAACCAAAAAGGTTATGGATTTATTACTCCTGAGTCAGGTGAGGATGTATTTGTGCATCACAGCGCGATCCAGGGTGAAGGCTACAAGTCCTTGGAAGAGGGTCAGCAAGTTGAATTTGAGATTCAGCAGGGCCCCAAAGGCGCGCAGGCCGTAAACGTAGTAAAGCTGTAACATCTGAATAAGGCCCGGTAACATGTTACCGGGCCTTATTTTTTTCAAAACCATCAGTGCAATTTAAGCTTGGCAGCTGCATTTTGTGTAGGTGCCTTTTTTTGTTTATAGGGGAAAAATGATAAAAAAGATAAAAAAACGGATCAGGCCCCGCATGCCAAACTTGCAGGAAACCGTTGCAAGAATGTCGGCTGAAGGAATAATAACTAAAGAAAGAGAAGCCCATATTAACCTTCATCTTGATGGATGGGTCAAGAATTCAAGATATACATTGCTGAACCTGGGCACTCATATGAGCATAGGTTTTGTAAGGTTCTCGATACCGTTTCTGCCGGTCGGTTCAGTGCTTCGCGTCCTCTGGACGTCAGGCAATATGGTCTTTTATAGTCTGGCACGAAATAGAGAGAGGCGAGAAATACATTCATTTCCCGTATTGCTTCTAGCTGCAGTACCTTTTTTTGGTTATTTTGCGTATACAATCCCCCTCAAAAAGAAGAATGAATACCTGGCATATCTGTATTCCCAGCACATCTCCTACAAGATGCACGGCAAAGCTTTGGAAAAAAAGCTTGAAGAAGTCCCGGCATTTTTAAGAAAAATCGCCTACACGTTATTAGTCCCTGCAACAGTATAAAATGTGGTAGAATAGGGGCCATGCGAAAGGAACTTACTCCATTATTTCGTCTCGCGGCCTCCATCGCCGCAATTGCCATTCCCTTGATACTTTTAGGCTTCGGCGTGTACGGAACCTTTTCCTTTACTTTTTCTATTCCCTTGTTCTGGCAGATCGGTCTTCGGGGGAAAGACATAAACTCTGTTGGCCTTAAAAAAGATTCTTTCTTGCCTTCCGCTGGTGCGGGCATCTTGACGGGTCTCCTTATCGCTTTTTTAGGGGGATTTTTCCTTAAGACCCTGGCCATGACGGGCTACTCCATGGACAAGGTGCATGAAATAAACAGCTTTCTCGGTTCACTTCCCATAAAGCTTACTTTCCAGGGAGAAACCGGATACAGGCTTCTTTCGGCAGGAGACAGGTTAAAAGGAACTCTTACGTATCTGGGCTATTGTCTCTTCCTGGTCGGATTGGGCGAGGAGATATTCTGGAGGGGATTTATCCAG
>JBHIBX010000017.1:0-10856 GCA_046759285.1 Candidatus Omnitrophota bacterium | reverse complement strand
GGGTTTGTCGGCCGAGAAGAGGGCATCGCGGCCTTCGCGGTGGCATCGATAGTAACGGGGCTATGAGGCTATACAATACTCTGACCGGTGAGGCTCGAGAGTTCGCCCCGGCGGACGGGAAGATCGTTCTTGTGGTGTGCGACAAATCGGAAGCTTATGCCCTGAAACGGGCTCAGAAAGCGGGGATAAGAACTTTTATCTTGGAGGCCAAGGGATCCGAGTCTCGCGAAGCGTACGACAGACAGGTAATGGAAGAACTTAAGGCTTTAGGTATAGAACTTATTGTCCTTGCCGGGTTCATGAGGCTTTTAAGCGATCAGTTTGTCGATGAATATTACGGACGCATAATGAATATCCACCCGGCGCTCCTTCCTTCGTTCAAAGGAACGCACGGGATAAAGGACGCTTTTGAGTATGGCGTAAAGGTTACGGGTGTTACGGTGCATTTCGTGAACAAACAGCTCGATGCAGGCCCTGTTATTTTGCAAGAGTCTGTGCTGGTCGACGAAAAAGATACGGAAGAGACTTTAGAGGAGAAGATCCACAAGGTGGAACATAAGTTATATCCGGAGGCCGTAAGGTTATTCTCACAGGGCCGCTTACAAGCCGAAGGAAGAAGAGTAAAAATCTTATAGAAAAGGGAGAAAGAGATGTCAACCAGGATCAAGGAAGTAAAAGGACGCGAAATAATCGATTCAAGAGGAAATCCTACCGTCGAAGTGGACGTGATACTTGAAGACGGATCTTTCGGAAGAGCCGCAGTTCCGAGCGGCGCCTCAACGGGAGAGCACGAAGCTGTGGAGCTGCGCGACGACGATAAATCCCGATATATGGGAAAAGGCGTGACAAAAGCCGTAGCCAACGTTAACGGCGAGATCGCCGCAAAAGTGAAGGGGATGGATGCGGCAGATCAGCAAAAACTTGATAAGGCATTGATCGAGCTTGACGGCACGCCGAATAAAGGAAGGCTCGGGGCTAACGCTATCCTCGGCGTTTCCATGGCGGCGGCAAAGGCGGTAGCGGCGTCCCGGAAACAGCCGCTCTTTAAGTATCTCGGCGGCAATGACGCGAATGTCCTGCCTGTTCCCATGATGAACATCATCAACGGCGGCAAGCATGCCGACAACAATGTGGACCTTCAGGAGTTTATGATCATGCCCATCGGCGCCAGCTCCTTCAAAGAAGCCCTCAGGATGGGATCGGAAGTTTTCCATCACTTAAAGAAGATCCTTCACGCGAAAGGACATTCTACCGCTGTAGGAGACGAGGGAGGCTTTGCCCCTAACCTGCAGTCAAACGAGGAAGCAGTCGAGGTCATTCTTGAAGCCATAAAGGCAGCTGGATACGAAGCGGGCAAAGATATTTACATAGCTCTTGATCCCGCCTCCAGCGAGTTTTATAAGAACGGGCAATACGTTTTGGAGGCGGAAGCCAGCCCCAATAAAACGGACCAGGAAATGGTTGACTTCTACGGCAACTGGGTGGATAAGTATCCGATAGTCTCGATTGAGGACGGGTTCGCGGAGGACGACTGGGATGGCTGGAAGGCCATGACCGACAAGGAGGGAAGTAAAATCCAACTTGTTGGAGACGACCTTTTTGTTACGAATACCGCCAGGCTCAAGGAGGGCATTGAAAAGGGAGTGGCAAACTCCATCCTCATCAAGGTGAACCAGATAGGGACGCTGACAGAGACGCTGGAAGCGATCAAGATGGCGAAAGAAGCGGGATACACGGCCGTTATTTCCCATCGTTCGGGAGAGACGGAAGATACGACCATATCACACCTTGCTGTCGCGACCGGAGTCGGACAGATAAAGACCGGGTCTGTCTGCAGGACGGACAGGGTCTGCAAGTATAATGAGCTTTTACGCATTGAGGAGGAGCTTGGCTCAAAAGCCGTTTACGGAAGCCAGATATGGAAGGGAAGAAGATAATCATTTATTCTTTCGCGATTTTTATTTTGCTTGCCGCAATATTTTTGCCAGGCTTCTCCAAACTACAGAAACTGCGCAGAGAAAATACAGAGCTCCAGAGAAGGATCATGCTTTTGAAAGAACATAATGAAGTGCTGAGGGAAGAGGTCGCGAATATGCAGGAGGACCCCGGATATGTCGAGAAAAAGGCGAGGGAAAAGCTCGGCGTCATTAAAAAAGGAGAAATTATCTACAAGGGGGCATCGAAAAAATGAGATTTCTGGATAAAAAATTCAAGGAAAACAAGCGCCAGTACATTTTCCAGTCTCTTTTGGCAGGGTTTACCGTGGCTCTTGCTCTGGTATTTTTGGATGTGGTCAGACAGCCGGTGATCATAGCCTCTTTCGGCGCCAGTGCCTTTGTAGCTTTCACCGTGCCTCACCTTAGGATTTCAGGGCCCAAGAATCTTATCGGGGGATATGTTGTCGGGGTCATTGTCGGGGTCCTGATTCATAACCTGGCGGAAATTTTTAACAGCATCTATTTACTCGACAGGATAATGACTGTTATTGCGGGTGGTGCGGCAGTGGTTCTGGCTGTGTTCTTTATGACCATTACCGACACGGAACACGCCCCCGCTACAAGTATAGCCTTAGGACTGGTCATCAATGAATGGACTTACCACACAGTTATTCTGATCTTGCTAGGGATAATAATTATTTCCACTGTCCAGAGGTTTCTCAGGCCGCAGATGATAGACCTGCTTTAGTGTTGAAGAAGTCCAGCGCTTGTTTCAGATTCCGGATTCCCGCGGTTGCCCCGTGTTCGGTGCAGATCAGTCCGGATAAAGCGGAAGAAAAAGCAAGGTTCGTTTTCATCTCTTTCCAAAAAAGCTCTTTTCCCGTCACGCAGTATCTGTGAATAAGACCTGCCGTAAATGCGTCTCCCGCTCCGATGGTATCGGCGACGCGGACTTTAAGAGCGGGCTGAAAGAGCCTCTTTTTTCCGTCCCAGTAAAAAGCACCTTTCTCACCCAGGGTAACGACGGCTCTTTTCTTAATACGCTTCAAGGCGCTTGGGAGGGTCTTGGCCCCGGTAATACCAATGGCGCCGTTGACGCTGAGCTTGAGAAGATCGATGTGGGAAAGGATCTTATTTATCCTGCCCCGGGCCACTTTCTTGCTTGGTATCCTGCCTCCGCGCCAGTTAGGATCAAAAGTCGTAAAGACATTTTCCTTTTTCGCGCGTTTTACCAATCTTAAGGCGTTTTCAAAAGTATAGTCGTTGTAGGAATACCATGAACCTGTGTGGAAGACGTCCGCCTTCTTGAAAATGGAGAGGGGAATATCCAATCTGGCAAACATTGTCTGCGGACCTTTTGTCTTGTAAAAAAGATAGGAAGAATCGCCTTTTTTGTCTATGCTGGCAAAGGCAAGGCCGGTCTTCATATCCTTGTCCTTTATGACGTACTTTGTTTCGATGTTCTCCCGACGCATGGTCTTAACGAGGGATTCGGTCAAAAAATCATCTCCAGTCTTCGTGACCATGGATACGGAAAGGCCAAGACGCGCCAGGATAATGGCTGTGTTGAAGACAGAACCGCCCGGGCAGGCGTGGAAGGAAATGCCGCCTTTATTATCTTCGCCCTTCGAGATAAGGTCGAAAGCGATATTCCCGCAGCAAATAACCCTTTTCCCCTTCTCCATATCTATATTGTACCGTTTGGAAAAATAAATAGCAACCTGTACCCTTTTTTAAGATTAAAGCTGTCCCCCCTCTACGCGGGGTACGCCTTTAATCTCAGCTTTGGGTACACTTGTAAGTTCAATTTTGCAAACGGTACAAAAGCCTTGATAGTCTGTGGTAGATTTGGTATAATCTTTTTCCCTGTAAATACATAGGTTTATCGCGGGGTGGAGCAGAGGTAGCTCGTGAGGCTCATAACCTCAAGGTCGGCGGTTCGATTCCGCCCCCCGCAACCAAATATAAGGGCTCATACTTTTTGCAAAGGATGGGCCCTTTAACTTACCGACCGACGACCGACCACCGATGACCGACGAGATACGCTATTTATTGACACGGGGTATTATGTATGTTATAAAAAATACTCTGGTCCAAAATATAAGGGGGAAAAATGATCGAACGCTATACACGCCCGGAAATGTCCAGGATCTGGACGGAAGAAAATAAATTTAAAAAGATGCTGGAGGTTGAGATCCTCGCCTGTGAAGCTTTCGCGAAAGCGGGCCTTATACCCAAAGAAGCTGTGAAAGCGATAAGAGAGAAGGCCGAGGTCAGTGTCCGGCGGATAAAAGAAATAGAAAAAGAAACCCGCCACGATGTCGTCGCTTTCATAAAAAATGTCTCCGAAAATGTAGGAGAAGAAGCAAAATATTTCCATTTTGGGCTTACCTCAAGCGACGTGCTTGATACGGCCCTTTCCGTTATGATGGTCGAAGCGGCGGATCTTCTTATCAAGGACGTAAAAGAAGTTCTGGAAGCCCTGAAGGAAAAAGCCCTGAAATACAAAAAAACTCCTATGATGGGACGGTCGCACGGCGTGCACGCCGAACCCATTTCATTCGGTCTTAAGATGGCGTTATATTACAAAGAGATGCAGCGCAATCTTAAGAGGCTCGAAGGCGCGAGAGAGACGATCGCGACAGGAAAGATATCAGGTTCGGTCGGAACATTCGCGAACGTCGATCCTCACATCGAAGAATATGTCTGCAAAAAGCTTGGCCTGAAGAGCGCCGGCGTTTCCAGTCAGGTGCTTCAGCGGGACAGGCACGCGTATTATCTCAATGTTATAGCTCTTGTCGGAGCGACTCTTGAGAAAATAGCGCTGGAAATCAGAGGCCTTCAGAAGACCGAGATCGGCGAAGTCCAGGAATTTTTTGCGAAAGGGCAAACCGGATCTTCCAGTATGCCTCATAAGAAAAACCCCATCATAAGCGAGCGCATATGCGGCTTGGCCAGGGTGCTCAGGGGCAATGCAATGGCGGCCATCGAGAACGTAGCGCTTTGGCACGAGCGGGATATTTCCCATTCGTCGGTGGAACGCGTCATTATTCCTGACTCGACGATCCTTTTGGATTACATGCTGGACAAAGCCAAGGACCTGGTGTCTAAACTTCTCGTGAACGAGAAGAAGATGCTCGAGAATATCGGCGTTTCGAAAGGCCTCGTCTATTCTCAGCACGTCATGTTGGAGCTCATCAAAAAAGGCGCGACGCGCATGGAGGCTTATGATATTGTGCAGACCGCGGCGCTGGAGGGCCATAACACGGGCGCTGAGCTCAAAGAACTTCTGCTCCAGAGCGAAGGAATGAAAAAATATATGTCCCCCGACCAGATCGAGAATTGCTTCAGTCTGGATTATCACCTCAGGCATGTAGACAAGATCTTCAAGAATATCGGCTTATGAAAAAAACCACCACCTACAAGCAGTCCGGAGTAGACATCGAGAAAGCCAATCGTCTCGTAAGGGATGTAAAAAAGCTTATCGGGACGACCCGAACTAAAGGCAGTATTGGTTCTATAGGCGGCTTTGGGGGAGTGTTCGATCTTATCTCCTCCGGAGCAAAAGGATCTCTGCTCGTCGCTTCCACGGACGGCGTTGGAACGAAACTGAAAATAGCCCAGAGTACCGGGAAACATAATACCGTGGGAGTCGATCTAGTGGCGATGTGCGTAAACGACATCCTTTGTTCGGGCGCGCGACCGCTTTTTTTTCTGGATTATTTCGCTACCGGGAAATTGGACGGAAAAGTCTGGAAGGAAGTCATAAAGGGAATGGTGAAAGGATGTAAGGAGGCCGAATGTGCCCTTTTGGGGGGAGAGACGGCTGAGATGCCGGGAATGTACGCCAAGGGCGAATACGATCTGGCAGGTTTTAGCGTAGGCGCTGTTGACCGGAAAAGAGCCATTGACGGAAGCAAGATAAAAAAGGGTGACGTGATCCTTGGCCTTGCTTCCAGCGGCCTGCATTCGAACGGCTATTCGCTTGTCCGGAAAATATTTTCTGCAGGAGAAATAAAGAAAAATAGAGAACTTTTTCTCAGGCCCACGCGTATTTATGCAAGGCCGGTCCTGGGAGTGGCAAAAAAAGTTCCCGTTAAAGGGATAGCAAATATTACCGGCGGCGGTTTTTACGATAATATATCAAGAATTTTGCCGGGAAACGTAAAAGCGGTTATCCGGAGAGGGAGCTGGAAGTCTCCCAGGATCTTTAAGCTTATAACGGATAAAGCAGACATAAAAAAGGAAGAACTTTACAGGACTTTTAATATGGGTGTTGGTATGGCCCTTGTTCTTTCAAAAAAGGATGCCTCGAAAGCGCAGGCCCTTCTTTCGAAAAAGTTTAAACTGCGAAGTTGGATCATTGGAGATGTAGTCAAAGGAAGAAGAGGTGTGGAGATAAAATGAATATCCTCGTTATAGGTTCGGGCGGGCGTGAGCACACGCTATGCTGGAAACTGAGCCAGAGTTCCGGGACCAGAGATCTATATTGCGCGCCGGGGAACGGGGGAACGAGTGAAGTCGCCGCTAACATAAAACTCGACACAGAAGATCATCAGGCCGTAAAGGATTTCTGCAAGGGAAAGAATGTTGATCTGGTCGTTGTCGGCCCGGAAGCGCCTCTGGCTTTAGGGATAGCGGATACGCTGGAGAAGGAAGGCATCAGTGTATTTGGTCCTTCTTATGCCGCTTCACGCGTAGAATCCAGCAAAATATTTGCTAAAGAGCTCATGGGGAGGCACAGCGTGCCGACCGCCGCCTTTAGCATATTCGACAATATCAAAGAAGCGGAAAAATATATACGTTCTGTAGGAGCGCCGGTCGTTATCAAGGCGGATGGACTGGCTGCCGGGAAAGGCGTGATTGTTTCCGCGAGTGTCGAGGAAGCCATTGGCGCGGCGAAATCCATGCTTGTGGAAAAGAAGTTTGGTTCCGCCGGAGACAAAGTAATTGTTGAAGAATGCCTCCACGGAGAAGAAGCATCGATATTGGTAATCACGGATGGAAACAATATTCTGCCGCTGGCTTCCAGCCAGGACCACAAGCGGGTGTTTGACGGCGACCGGGGGCCGAATACCGGGGGTATGGGAGCCTATTCTCCGGCTCCGGTTGTCGACAAAGAGCTATTTAAAGAGGTGATCGAGACCATTGTGCGTCCGACGATCGACGGCTTGCGCAGCGAAGGAGTCCCATATAAGGGAGTGCTGTACGCGGGGATAATGATAACAGATTCAGGCCCAAAAGTCCTTGAGTACAATGTAAGGTTCGGAGATCCAGAGACGCAGGCGATCCTGCCTAGGATGAAGACGGACCTCGCGGAGCTCCTGCTGGCCGCCGCAAACGGCGATCTTTCGGGGAAAAGCCTGGAATGGGACGAGCGGGAGTGCGTGTGCGTAGTTCTCGCTTCCGGAGGATACCCGGGAAGCTACGAGAAAGGGAAGAGAATAACGGGAATAGAAGCGGCCAGGGAAGAAGGAGCGCTCGTGTTCCACGCCGGGACCCGCCTCGAAGATGACAGCCTTGTTACCTCCGGAGGAAGAGTGCTAAATGTGGTAGGCCTCGGCGAAGATATAAAAGACGCTGTTTCGAACACGTATAAGGCTGTGGAGAAAATACATTTTGACGGAATGCATTATCGCAAAGATATAGGCTATCGCGCCATCGCGCGAGTAGAAACGTAAGGAGAAGAGATATGGCAAAGAAACCTGTTGTCAGCATAATCATGGGAAGCGATTCGGATATGCCGGTAATGAAAGAAGCCAGCCAGACACTGAAAAAATTCGGCATACCGCATGAAGTAAGGATCCTCTCGGCGCACAGGTCACCGGATAAAACCGCAGCTTTTGCTAAAGGAGCTAAGAAAAAAAGCGTAAAGGTCATAATCGCAGGTGCGGGGGGAGCGGCGCACTTGGCGGGAGTCATAGCCTCTCATACGACGCTTCCTGTTATCGGCGTTCCGATGGAGACTAAACTGGAAGGCATGGATTCACTCCTCTCTACTGTCCAGATGCCGTCCGGAGTGCCTGTTGCTACGGTTTCGATAGGGAAGGCGGGAGCCATAAACGCAGCGATACTTGCCGTTCAGATCATCGGGATAGACAATAAATCTGTCGAAAAAAAGATGGAAAGATACAAGAGAGAGCTTGTAAGAAAAATAGAAGACAAGAACAGAAAGATCAAAAAATAATAATGAAAGACATAAAGGCGATACTTTTTGTGTGCACCGGCAACAGCTGCCGGAGCATTATGGCCGAGGGATACATGAAAAAGCGACTGAAAGAAGAAGGCCTGGAGATCGAGGTCAAATCCGCAGGCACTCTCGGGGTAGAAGGGATGCCTCCTTCTGAGGGTTCCGTCAAGGTCCTGAAGGCGGAAGGCATTTCCGCCGAAGGCTTGCAATCCAAGGGTGTGGACGAAGATCTTGTGAAGTGGGCCGATATCATAATAGCCATGGAGCCTGCTCACAAGGAGATAGTCACTTTGATCGATCCGGATCTGGCGGATAAGGTGGTATTTTTAAGAGAATACAGCGATGATACAGGCAACCTGGTTATCCCCGATCCGATAGGCAGGCCTCTTGCCTTTTACAAGGTTTCTTTCAAGATCATAAAAAAATCGATAGAGGGGTTGATAAAATGGCTCAAAGAAAAATAGCAATTAGCGCTGATCACGGAGGTTTTTCCCTAAAAGGAAGGGTCAGGAAAGTCCTTGAAAAAGGCAGATATAAAGTCGATGATCTGGGGTGCTCTTCAGCTGAATCCTGCGACTATCCGGAGTACAGTTACGCGGTCGCCAAAAAAGTTTCCTTGCGTAAAGCTGACAGGGGCATTATTATCTGTAAGACCGGAATAGGAATGGCGATCGTCGCCAATAAGGTCCCTGGGGTGAGGGCAGGCGTGTGTTACTCCAAAGCCGATGCCGTGTCCGCGCGTCAGCATAACGACACAAATGTTCTGGTGCTTGCGGCCAACAAGATTAGCACCAGGAAGGCCCTCGAGATCACGAAGGTATGGCTCAGGACAAAAGCGCTCAAGGGTCGGCACGCCAGGCGCATAAGACAGATAAAAGCGATCGAGAAGAAGGAGTTTAGAAAAAAATGAGACACTTGGGAAATACCGATCCGGAAATATTCAAGGCAGTTCTTGGCGAGACAAAACGGCAGAGTGAGGGTATTGAACTTATTGCCAGTGAAAATTTTACCAGCCGCGCTGTAATGGAAGCGGTTTCATCGGCCATGACCAATAAATACGCGGAAGGGTATTCGCACGCGCGATATTACGGGGGTTGCAAGTTTGTTGATATAGCGGAGGATCTAGCCATCGAACGGGCCAAGAAATTATTCGGCGCCGAGCATGTAAACGTCCAACCTCATTCCGGCTCGCAGGCTAACCAGGCGGTTTTTTTCGCGATGCTCGGCATCGGACAGCCCGTTCTTGCGATGGATCTTGCCTGCGGAGGACATCTTACTCATGGCCACCGCAAAAACTATTCCGGGAAATATTTTGATATGGCGTTTTACGGCGTCAATAAAGAAACTGAAATGCTGGATTTTGATGAAATACGTGAGAAGGCGATTAAACATAAGCCAAAGATGATAATAGCCGGAGCTTCAGCTTATCCGCGGCTGATAGATTTCGGAAAGTTCAGGGAGATCTGTGACGAAGTAGGAGCGATCCTCATGGTCGATATGGCTCATATTGCGGGCCTTGTCGCTGCGAAGCTTCACCCGGATCCAATTCCGGTATCTGAATTTGTCACCACTACCACGCATAAAACATTGAGAGGCCCCCGGGGCGGCATGATAATGTGCAAGGAAGAGTTCGCTAAAAAGATCAATACGGAAGTTTTCCCCGGAGTCCAGGGAGGGCCCCTCATGCACGTTATCGCGGGGAAGGCCGTTGGTTTTCAGGAAGCGCTTAAGCCCGAGTTTAAAAAGTATCAGGAAAGCGTCGTGAAAAACGGGAAGAGGCTTTCCGAAGAACTTACTTCAAGAGGCTACAGGATAGTTTCCGGAGGGACGGACAACCACCTGCTCCTGGTCGATCTGACAGGTAAAGGCATGACTGGAAAAGACGCCGAAAGCTGCCTGGATAAAGCGGGCATAACAGTCAACAAGAACCTCATACCGTTCGATAAAGAGAAACCTTTTGTAACCAGCGGTATACGCGTTGGTACGCCGGCAGCTACTACAAGAGGCATGGGAGAGAAGGAAATGGTGAAGGTGGCCGAATTTATGGATATCGCTCTTGGGGCGTGCAAGGATGAGAAAAAACTTGCTTCTATCCGGGAAGAGGTAAGGGAATTTTTAAAGGACTTTCCGCTATACAAAGACTGGATAGACGAAATGGAGAGGCTGTAGAATGGCAGATGAAAAAATCCAAATGACAAAAAAAGATGAATCTAAAAAGAAACGCCCGTCATGGGATGAATATTTTTTGAATATCGCGAAACTTGTCGCAACCCGGTCCACTTGCCTGCGCAGAAACGTGGGAGCCGTTATAGTTAAGGACAAACAGGTTCTTGCGACAGGATACAACGGAGCCCCGTCAGGCATCGTCCACTGCGAGGAAGTCGGATGTATGAGAGAAGAGCTCGGCATTCCTTCCGGGCAGCGGCATGAGCTTTGCCGGGCGCTTCACGCCGAACAGAATGCTTTCCTGCAGGCGGCGAAACACGGCATAAGCCTCGAAGGGGGTTCGCTGTATATCACGACCCAGCCATGCAGCATATGCGCCAAGATGATAATAAATGTCGGCATAAAGAAAGTTGTAGTCGAGGGTGATTATCCCGATGAACTGGCGCTAGACTTCCTGCAGGCGGCCGGCGTGAAACTTGTGGTGGTGAAACCGTGAGATGTCCTTTTTGCAGTGCCATGGATGACAAAGTGATCGATTCCCGCATTAGCGGAGAAGGGGCAAG
>JBHIBX010000016.1:0-11001 GCA_046759285.1 Candidatus Omnitrophota bacterium | reverse complement strand
GGAGTCAAGCAGCATCTCAGCGCATCTCCTCTGAACGGCCGCGTAGTCGTCGTAACAATG
Source organism: Candidatus Omnitrophota bacterium (assembly GCA_046759285.1). Classification (GTDB taxonomy): domain Bacteria; phylum Omnitrophota; class Gorgyraeia; order Tantalellales; family Tantalellaceae; genus JBHIBX01. The sequence goes on along the minus strand of JBHIBX010000016.1, from coordinate 10,941 downwards.
GGCGTTTTCCGAGAAATTACGCCTGATCATGCGTTTAGGCATTATATTTCTCCAGGATGGCTTTGAACTCGGAACACAGGAAAGGAACGTGCCCGGTATTCTTTATAGTTACAAAGCGGGCGCCGGGCAGGTACTTCTGCAGGATATTCGTCTCCCCAAGCGGAATGACAGCGTCTTTATCTCCGTGAATAAAGATAAGTTTTTTCAGATGCTCCTTCAGCGCGACAACAGGCAAGTAGTTATACTTCAGAAAATCAAGCTGTGAATTAAGAAGATCCTTGTCTATCTCTTTAATGTAAGTATCCAAAAGCTTGGTGTTAAACCATTCCTTATCGCTGGTATCCTGTCCGCTAAAACACTTCCGGTAGAAACCCTTAAGGTACGTAGTCTTGTTCCTCTCGAGATATTCTTTCATTTTGTCGATCTCGCTTTTGGAGTAATTCTCTTTCACGCTCACAAGGACGACCCTTTCAATGAGTTCCGGATATATAACGGTGAAATGCGCCGCGAGGAGTCCCCCGAAAGACCATCCGATCAGAATGGCCTTCTGGTTTATCGATCCCAGGGCTTCAGCGAGTTTTTCAAAGAAGTCCTCGGCTGAAAAATCGACCGGCACCAGGTAATTATAATCGATATCCATATTCTGAAATATTCGTCGGTCCATCGCCCAACCCGGTATCAGAACGGCTATCCTTTTTTTGCCCCTGTCGACATATTCAAAACGTGTCTGATTCATTGACGCCCTCCTTTAAAAATCTATCCAGGATATCCCTGGCATGGTCATAAGTTAATGAAATCCTTAATCGCGCCTGGCCCTGCGGAACCGTTGGCGGCCTCACAGGCAGGGTCCAGTACCCCTTCTCTTTCAATAAATCGCTCGCTTGAAGCGCTTTTTTGTTATCTCCCAGGACAATCGGCACGATCTGGGAGCTTCCTTTAACATCATATCCCCTCTCTTTCAAGCTTACACGAAGGTGCTCCGCATTTGCAAGTAGTTCTCGGCGTCTTTCGGGTTCCTTCCGGACTACATCAAGAGCCGCCAGGTTGGCGGCAATAACCGCAGGCGGTAAGGCCGTTGAATAAATGAAGCTGCGACAGGTATTTACGAAAAAATCGCGCAGCTCCTCAGATGTGGCCACGTAAGAGCCGAAACTGCCAAACGCCTTGCTGAAGGTCCCCATGATAATATCGACGTCTTCTGCTGTGCCGGCCTCTTCAACAAGTCCGCTGCCCTTCTCCCCGAAGACCCCGGTAGCGTGGGCTTCGTCGACCATCAATAGAGTGTTGTATTTCTTCTTAAGCCGGGCTATTTTGCTTATCGGCGCAAGATCCCCGTCCATGCTGAAAACGGTTTCCGTGACGATCATGGCTTCGCGGAACTTGCCTCTTTCCCGGCCGAGCAGCTCCTCAAGGTGCTCCACGTCGTTGTGACGAAAGCGGAAAAAGGCAGCGCCGGAAAGGCGGATGCCATCGATTATGCTGGCGTGGTTCAATCTGTCTGAAAATATAACATCATCCTTGCCGCAAAGCGCGCTGATGATCCCCACATTCGCCTGGTAGCCGGAATTAAAGACTAGCGCGGCGCTCTTTCCTTTAAAGCGGGCTATTTTTTCTTCAAGCTCATGATGGAGAGAAGTGCTGCCAGTCATAAGGCGGGACGCGGAAGAACTGCTTGCTATCGAGAGCGCCTCCTGCGCGGCCCGGGCCAGCTCCGGATGCGCGGACAGGCCAAGATAATCATTTGATGAGAAATTAATATATTCCTTATTACCTATACGGATCCTGCCGCCCCTCGAGGGAGAAACTTCGGTAAGCCTTCTGAGAAGGCCCTTCTTTTCTCTTTCTTCCAGGAATTCTCTTATTCTAAGTTCCATGTCTTCATTATCTCCTGAACCAGGGCGAGGTCTTCGCTCACGGGCCTTCCCTGAACCGTCAGGTAACCGCCTATCATCATGCCGTTAGCCCCTGCCATGTAGATCATGGCCTGGTAGTCTTTCAAAACAGACTCTCTTCCCGCGGCGACTTTTATTGTTTTGTCCGGCAGTATAATGCGGAAAAGCGCTATTGTTCTTATGGCGTCCATCGGCGAAACTGTTCCCGAGTCCTCCAGGGGCGTCCCTTTGACGGGAACAAGAAAATTCAAGGGAACTGAGTCTACTTCAAGTTCTTTTAAAAGAAGAGCCATGCTCACCCGGTCTTCCCAGGTCTCTCCCAGCCCTATAATACCGCCGGAGCAGACTTCGAGTTCCAAGACCTTTGCATACCTTATGGTCTTTATCCTTTCGCCGTAGCTGTGAGTAGAAACTATCTGCGGATAAAAACGTTCGGAGGTCTCTAGATTGTGATGGTAACGCGTAAGACCGGCCTCTTTCAGGATGGAAAGCGCTTCAATATCAAGAGCGCCGAGCGAAGCGCAAGGCAGAACGTCCAGAGTCTGCGAGATCTCGTGTATCGCTTCGGCGATGACCTTTACTTCATCCATCGTGAGCCTGTTGCCACTTGTTACGATGCCGAATTTTTGAGCGCCGTTTTTCTGGGCCTGTCTGGCTTCAGCGATGATCCTTTCCTTCTCTATAAGGGGGTATTCGGAGATGTCTGTATTATGATGAGTCGACTGGGCGCAGAACCTGCAATCCTCACTGCATCTTCCCGACTTTGCGTTAACGATCCCGCAAAGCTCTATATTGCGCCCCATGTTTTCGCGCCGAACCCTGTTCGCGGTGAACATGAGTTCGTCCAGAGGCATGGATAATATATGATGTATTTCGTGGCTATTCATAATTGTAAACAATTTTATCATTTTTAGTTTACAATTGCAATTATGAATGGAATTCCTGGATAAGTCTGCGGTGGCTTTCGAAGGGGATCTCGGGGAGCTGGTCCCTGGGTATGAATTTTGCCTCAAACGCATCATCGCCCGGGCTTGTCTTTTCATCCTCGACAGTATATTCAAGGCCTACCATGAGAACGGCTCCATACATACTGCTTTCCTGGACGTGCGCTCCTACGAGGCGTCCGGCTTCTCCGTTCAGACCGGTTTCCTCAAGAAGCTCTCTTCTGCCGGCCTCCTCTATAGACTCATCTGCTTCAATAAATCCTCCCGGCAAGGCCCAATATCCTTTGCAGGGTTCGATGTTCCTCTTTATAAGCAGGAGTTCGCCTTTTTTGCTGGAAACGAGACAGGCAACAACAGGCAATGGATTACGATAATCGATCCAGCCGCATTTTGGACAGTTAAGCCGATCGCGCCCCTCGATCTCGCCCAGCTTAAGGCCTGAGGCGCACATCGGACAGAATTTGTAGTTTTCCATTTAGTCTTGTTTGAATATGGCTCCTGTGGAGGCAGAGGTCACCTGTTTGGCGTAGCGATAAAGATAACCCTCTTTAACCTTGTAGTCCGGGTGTTTCCACGCCATAAGCCGCTTTTCGATCTCTTCCTTATCCACCAGAAGTTCCAAAGATTTATTGGGAATGTCGATGCGTATTTTGTCGCCTTCCTTGACAACGGCAATGACGCCGCCTTCCTGGGCTTCCGGTGAAACGTGGCCTATCGCCGCGCCCCGGGTCCCTCCGGAAAACCGGCCGTCAGTGACAAGTGCAACATTCTTATCCAGGCCTTCCCCTACTATCGCGGAAGTCGGCCCCAGCATCTCCCTCATCCCGGGACCGCCTTTAGGACCTTCATATCTAATGACCACAACGTCGCCCTTCTTTATCAAGCCGCCGAATATTGCCTTCATCGCATCGTCCTCTGAATCGAACACGCGGGCCGGTCCTTCATGTGTAAACATGCGCTCGTCCACCGCCGACTTTTTGACGACAGCACCATCCGGAGCAAGGTTGCCAAAAAGTATACTCAAGCCCCCATCCGGCGAATAAGGAGAATCTGCCGGGCGTATTACTTCCTGGTCCAGGTTCTCAGCCTTGGCGATAATTTCCTTGACGGTCATTCCGCTTACGGTTTTAAGGCCCATATGAAGGAGCTTTTTCTTATTGAGCTCTAACATGACAGCCGGAATGCCTCCTGCTCTGTCCAGGTCTTCAAGATGATATCTCCCAGCCGGCGCTATACGGCACAGGTTAGGAGTCTTTTCGCTTATTTCATTGAAGAGTTTGAGGTCCAGTTTTATTCCGGCTTCGTTTGCGATAGCGGGAAGATGAAGAACAGTATTCGTAGAACTCCCCAGAGCCATTTCCACGGCTATGGCGTTTTCAAAAGCCTTCTTCGTCGCTATATCCCTGGGCTTTATGTCCTTTGTGACAAGCTCCATGATCTTAAATCCCGCTTCCTTAGCCAGTCTCACCCTCTTTGCCATGATTGCAAGAATAGTTCCGTTGCCCGGAAGACTTAAACCCAGAGCTTCGCTTATACAGTTCATGGAGTTCGCCGTGAACATTCCCGAACAAGATCCGGAACCGGGACAGGCTTCATATTCAAGCTGTTTCAAGACTTCTTCGGTGATCCTTCCGGAAGCATGCGCACCCACTCCCTCGAAAACACTAATAAGGTCAATGGCATCCTTGCTTATGCACCCGGCAAGCATCGGCCCGCCGCTTAAAAGGATCGCGGGTATATTCAGGCGCAGCATCGCCATCATCATGCCCGGGACTATCTTGTCGCAGTCGCAGATACAGACCATTCCGTCTATCGGGTAAGCTGTTCCCATTATTTCGACGGAATCGGCGATCAATTCCCGCGACGGAAGAGAATACTTCATTCCCTTATGTCCCATGGCTATACCGTCACAGATACCTATCGTATTGAACTCAACAGGCGTCCCGCCTGCCATCCTGACCCCTGCCTTTACGGCTTCGGCCAGATCTCCGAGATGCTTGTGGCCGGGGATCACTTCGCTGACGGAATTCGCTATGCCTATGATCGGGCGGTCCAGTTCTTCGTCCGTAAGAGCCAGTGCTTTAAAAAGAGAACGGTGAGGCGCTCTTTCCGGGCCTTTTTTCATTAAATCCGAACGCATTTTTCCTCCTTTAATTAGATCCCTCGCTTCGCTCGGGATGAAGTTCGGTCATCAAACTTAGCTTCGCTATGCTTGCTAAGTTTGAACCTCACTTCACTTATAAGCTATTCCCTTAAGTTCGTCTACATACTGCTGGGCGGAATATGCCGCTATCGCCCCGTCGCCGCAGGCTGTCACAACCTGATGCAGGGGCTTGTGGCAACAATCGCCGCAAGCGAACACGCCTTTCTGCGACGTCTTCATCTCCTGGTCAACTATGATGCAGTTTTTCCTGTTCAGCTCCAGCACTCCTTTAAGAAAATCCGTATTGGGTCTCCATCCGGCAAAGACAAACACTCCGTCACAGACAAGTTCCGATGCTTCGTTCGTCTTGACGTTCTTTAATTTGATCTTTTCAACCTTGTCAGTTCCACGGATCTCTTCCACGACGGAATCCCAGGCAAACTCGACCTTTTCATTGGCAAGTATTCTCTCTTGCAGGATCCTTGCCGCGCGCATCCGGTCTCTTCTGTGAACAAGCGTGACTTTGTTGACGAATCTTGTTAAAAACATCGCTTCCTCGACAGCGGTATCGCCTCCACCGACAACAACGATATCTTTATCGCGGAAAAAAGCAGCATCGCACGTCGCGCAGTAAGAGACGCCTCTGCCCACAAATTCAGTTTCGCCCGGGACATCCAGCTTCTGGGGAACCGCCCCGGTAGCGACTATCACGGAAAGCGCTTCATACGTGTCGTTCTCGTTCTCAACAGTCCAGACAGTAAAGCCTTCTTTCTTTTTCGAAGAAATGCCCCTTACCGTGCCGGTGATCGTGGAAAGCCCGAAAGTTACCGCCTGTTTTTTGAACGTGCTTATAAGTTCAAAACCGCTTGCCTTTTCAACGCCGGGATAATTTTCTATTATGTCCGTCATGGTGGCCTGCCCCATAACAGAAAGGCTTTCGATCAAAAGAACGTTCATGCGCGCCCTCGCGGCATACAAACCGGCCGTAAGACCGGCGGGCCCGCCGCCTATTATGACTGTATCATACACGCCTTTGGGAACCTTTTTTCCTTGCTCCATAAAATATCCTTAAACCTCCACGATCGACCCTGCACCTACCTGGGCGAAATTTCTTCCATACTGGCCTTTGATGACCCTTATAGCCATATCGCCCGAACAATGCGCCGGTCCGATCTTTTTAACTCCCATTTCCCTGAAATCCGAAATAAGCCTATCTACCTTCGCCCGTTCCAGGCCACCGAGATGAAAACCCCCAAGAACCATGTATAGCTTTTCCTCTTCAAATCTCCTTTTAGCGTTTTTCACGATCCTTGCGACACCCGGATGCGCGCATCCTGTTATGACGGATATGCCCTTATCTCCTTTTATAACGAGCGCCTGCTCGGACATGTATTTGCCTTTGTAGCTCGCACCTATCTCACCTGTTACAAAAACATTTTTATCGATCTCGGTGAATTCTTCGGTAAGCACGAGATCGCCCTTGAGCTCCTTGACGCAGGTCTTGAATTCGTCGCCGAATTTCGGACAAGCATAAACCTTGATACTTTTTTTCTTTTTTAATATCCCCCACAAGCCGCCCGTATGGGCCCAGTGGTCATGCGAGACAACAACGGCTTTGATCTTGCCCATGCTGACTTTCATGCGGGACATGTTTTCAAGCAGGGATCTGGCGTCTTCCCCGGTATCAAAAAGAATTTTGCCGTCAACAAGGCATGAAAATCCCGCGCCTGTCTTAAATCCTCTCCTGCCCCTGTTGTCATACAGTACTTTTACGAACATCTTTATTCTCTTTCTCCGAATATCTTTGTCCCTATTCTGACGATATTCGCGCCTTCTTCGATCGCAACGCGATACGAATTTGTCATGCCCATCGAGAGATATTTCATCTCCGCGCCCGGCACTTCGTTTGCCTTGAGATCTTCAAAGATCTTTCTTGTTTCAACGAAATACAGCCGCGCGTTTTCCGGGTCGCCTGAAAAAGGCCCCATTGTCATCACGCCGACGACTTTTATATTGGACAGCTTTGATATTGTCTCTACAAGTTCGCGCGTGTTTTCAGGCAATACGCCGGACTTCTGGGGCTCCCTGCCGCTGTTTATCTCGACCAGAACCGGCATAACCTTATCTATCGCCCCGCACCTTTTGTCCACCTCTTCCGCCAGGCCGGCGGAATCAATGGTCTCTATCATGTCAAATATCTCTACGGCCTTCTTTACCTTATTTCTCTGCAAAGTCCCTATGAAATGCCATTTGACCTTATTGCCTACTACAGCAAAGGCTTCTATGGCTTCCTGGACGTAATTCTCTCCGACGATCCTAATTCCGCCGTTAACAGCTTCTAGTATTTCTTCAGGAGTCCTTGTTTTTGCCGCGGCGACCAGTTCAACGTTCTCGGGAAGTTCCTTGAATATCTCCTCGACGTTTCTCTTTATGCTCTGGGTGTTCATTTTATGGTAAGACTCTGAGGCTTCTTACTCTTGCTGTGATCCTTGGGTGTACGGATCTTCTTTATCTCATCAAGCTGATCGAATTCTTTCAACCGGTCATATATAAGCAGCCACGCGCAATCAAGCTCGTTGTCGACTTCGCATTTTCCGTCTTTTATCCCGCCGCAGGGGCCGTTGGCAAGGCTTTTCGGACACATTGTCACGGGACAAATGCCGCGTGTCACAGCCAGAGCGCACTCGCCGCACAAAGAACATTTCTGGGTGAACTCGGCCTCTTTCGGGGTCAGTTTTGATATCTCGCCCTGGAACAGCGTGTCGTTCCCCGGATATGCTTTCTTCTCCCTGATGATATCGACTATCGCCTGCGTACCTCCACCACAGGTAAAGCTGACGATCGCGTCAGATCCGTCGATCTTCTCTTTGTTTTTACGGTGAAAGCGCTTGACTTCGAGGAGATTACAGGCAGGGTCAAGAACAGCCCACCCGGTGACCTTCTTGCCTTCGCCCAAGAGGGCTTTTTCGGTCTTTTTAAGCTGATCCTCCCCGCCGGTCTTACAGGTAGTAGCGCAAAGAGTACACCCGATAAGGAACACTTTTCTTTCATCTTTCAGGATATCGAACAATTCCTGAAGAGGTTTTTGTTTTGTGATAATCATATATTTACCTCATGTGTTATTCTTAATTTTAATATAACCGCTAATATTATGTCAGATTTACCCTTGGAATTCAAATGTTTATTTACCTCCTTACGCGGCGACGATCGTCTGTCTCTGGTTTTCATACATGATCTTCAGCTTCTCATACTTGACCGCCCTGGCCTTCGGTATAAAATGGTAGACCCTGGGGCTTTCTTCATCCGGAAGAATCCTCATAAAAGTGTTCTCCAGGGGCACCTGTTCTCCGAATGCAAGCTTCAGAGCCGCCCTTATCATCTCAAGGTAAGGCACGAACAGCTCATCACCCGAATATCTTAATTCGGCCTGCTTTTCAAGCAGTTCTGATGAGTCGATTTCCGCTATAAAGGCTCTGTCTTCTTCCGGTGTTGATTTTAAATTGTTGAACGACTTATTTTTCAGCGTATCTTCACTCGCAAGAACCACAACGTTAGCCAGAGAGGTGTCCGCATCACTAGCTGCTCTAAGAAGATCCTGTCCGAGCGCGTTACCCCTGCCGCGGACTATTATGACATTATTTAACCCTAACTTTTTCAAGTGTTCCGGGAGTCTGCTGATCTCGTTCAGAAGTCCCTGGATCGCCTGCTTCTGTTCAGTGCCTAACTCAGCGATCCAGCTATCATCAAGACCGATTATGATCTTCTGCCCATGCTTTTTGGCTTCAGCCGCTTTTATTCTAATCGTGTCAGAAAAGTCGATCGCGCTTATTCTTTCTTCCTTAACCGGAGTTACAGGTTCCGCGGAGATATCTTTTTCTCCGCCCCTGAATCTACTTCTTAATTCCCCAACCTGCTCCTGGACAAGCTTCTTTATCTCATCATTTGACATGCCTTTAAAGGGATTGTTGCCTACCAGCTTAATGGCCTCATAACACTCATTCAAGAGTCTATACGTTATGTATAGCTTCCTTTCAGGATTTGAAAGGAGCCAGTAAAAGAACGCATGGATGGTTCCCGGCTTGCCTTTCTGGATACTTTCAGCAATACCCGGATGATATTCTTCGGCGATCTCCAGAATGCGTTTGAGGTTGATCTTTTCATCGGGCATGCCCGCCAAGGCCCTAAGGAGCGGATCCTTATCCATCCTTCTTAAGATATCGTCCCAGCTTTCCTGGATGGCGTTTCCAAAAACGAGAGGGCCGTGCCCTGTAGCCCACATATCACAAACAGTAACGTCTCCTTGATAATTTACAATCGGTGTTATTCTGTCCCGAGACGCATAAAAATATGTTTTTTCCACAGCTTCCCATATATCGAATTCACGGAAAAACACTTCCTTGCCCTGTTCATCCGGCAGATAGATCGCTTCTCCCAGTCTGTGAATTATGTTTGTTTTGAATTTTATTTTCTTTTTCCAGCCGTCACTTTTTCTTGTTAAGGTGAAGTTCTCTTCAGTAGAATCATAAGCCAGGATATAGCCGCTATCTCGAAATTCGCCTATAAGCTCATCCCTTGCACTTTCCCATTTCCCTTCTAAGCCAAGAAACGCGAGTTCAGCCTCCGGGTAACATTCAGCTACGGCCTGTACCAGGTTAACGATTTTTTCTGCTGAAATACCGGGCTGAGCCATATGAATATCATCCAGGCTTATATCTATTTCGAACTCCCCGCTATGATTCTTTTCTGTTTCGCCTTCTCTGGACGCCGCCTCGTGCAGCCAGGCCTGCTGGTGCATGTCAAGCTTTCTGGCTTCTTCAGGCGGCTTAGTAAACCCCTTTGGCATTGAAGCTTTTCTTGCTTCAAAAGCCTCCTTAAGAGCCGTGATAAATTTCCTGGCCTTATCCAGAGTGCTCATAGTCGAGGCGTTTGTGGTCAGAGAACCTACAGGAAAACGCCTGATGATATCTATTAAATCCTTCCTTAAGAGGACTTCTCCGCCGGCAAGATGAACAAAAGGATTGTTCACAAAGACGCTGGTCGCATCTAGCACGCGGGCTATGTCTTCCGTGCTCATCTGCTCAGTCCTTTCCGGGTTGCTCGCATGCATGCAATGCTGACACCTGGCGGTGCATTTCAAGATAGGAACGATATCTATAAAATACGGCAGGCATTTTAAAATCCCAGCGCCGCCCGTATTCCCGTCTAAAAACTGCTGCCTCCTCAAGCCCTCGACAAACTGCTGAAACTCATAATCCAGGTCAAGTTCGTCTTTTATAACGTCTTCCCCAAAAAGCTCCTTTACTCTTTCTGTCTTGTTTTTAGGTCCGTCTTCCTTGGCCGGTTCTCCTAAAATCTCTTTCAATCTCGGATATGCATTTCTTACAATAGCCCTGTTTTCCGGAGTTAAATGCTCGAAGATCTCAAAATGAGACCACGGTCTTTGATCCATGGTTAAGAGTTTCCTGATCAGACCGGCTATCTTCTCAAGCTGTTTCCTGCTCTTTCCGCCGGTGAGAACTATTTTCACAAGCTCGCCTTTCTCTGTCTCGCTGAAAGAAGTTGACACCCCTATAAGGTTACATTTTATTCCATGCTCCCGCAGCGATCTATCGAACAACGAATTAAGGTACTGGCTCACTTCATGATCTATCGTATACGCGCATTCAACAGTTGCAATACAGAATGGGTCTTTGGAAATGTTATTCACAGCGTAGTAATACGGCCTCCTTACATAATCCTCGGTATATTCATGCAGCGCCTTATTGTCGCGTAAAAATATGCCTAATATGTCCAAAACTTTGTTCAGCGTTTTATCGTTATATAATCCTCTGACAATTACCCGCACTTCCTCTCCTTCATGAATCTCCAGGCCCCATATACCCAGAGCCCCGCGTAGACCGGCGGGAGCATATGCCTTATCCTGATCTACCCGCCCGATATAAACGTCTATGCCCCATCTTTC
>JBHIBX010000015.1:0-11186 GCA_046759285.1 Candidatus Omnitrophota bacterium | reverse complement strand
GCCGGTTGTGCGGATATTGAGATTCCCAAAACCTCTCAGCTTATAAAAAACCCGCTGCCTAACACTGTTAGAGTTGGCATGACCAAAGACCAGGTAGTTGACATCTATGGAGACCCCAACATAAAAGATACCGTTGTCTCCGACAAGTGGGCAGGAACGCGCGAAGAATGGATCTACAAGGCCGAAATGTCAGCGCTTCCTGTAAGCACGAATTATCTTGGCGAAGACCTTTATCTCTATTTTGACGGGGATAACCTGACGAATGTTAGCAAGGAGCCTCTGGGAAAAGAGGCTAAGCTAAAGAGATAGAATAGGTAATGAGGGCACCATGTTGAGAATTTTATGCAAATCGAAAATAAAGAAAGCAGTTATCACGGACAAAATACTCCGTTACGGAGGAAGCATAGGCATCGATAAAACGATACTCGATGCGGCTGATATTTTACCCGGAGAACAGGTACAGGTCCTCAACCTGAATAACGGGGAACGTTTCACGACCTACGCCATCGAAGAGGAGCCCGATTCCGGAAAGATCATTCTTTACGGGCCGGCCACAAGAAGAGGCGAGAAGGGTGACGAGATCATGATCCTTTCCTATTGCATAGCCGAGAACAAGGAAAGCCGCAACCTCAAAATCTGCGTAGTGGCCCTTGATGAGGACAATAGGTATAAGGACACACAATAAGATGATCGATCTGGAATTAAAGATATACCCCGAATCTTGTTTGCGAATCAAAACAATCCCTGTAGAAAACTTTAAAACCCCTCTTTCCGAAACCCTGCGCACTATGGCCGATATAATGTATCTAAATAACGGCATCGGCCTGGCAGCGACACAGGTAGGCATCGGGACCAGATTTCTCATTATTGATATCGGTGAGGGCCCCATTTCGTTTATCAACCCGGAAATAGTGGACAGGTCCCGCAAGAAAACACATATGGAAGAAGGGTGCCTGAGCCTCCCCGGCGTTGCGGTAAACGTGCCACGTCCCGAACATATAACGGTAAGGGCTCAGGACGAAAATGGTGAAGCCTTTGTTAAGAATTTTACTGGCCTCATGGCCAGGGTAATGCAGCACGAGATTGATCACCTTAACGGTAAACTTATCATTGATTACTTAGGTCCTTTGAGACGCGCCATTGCCATCGGAAAGTTGGCCATCAAGCGCAAAGAGCGTAAATAAAACATGGGGGAGACGGATTATGCTGGAAAAAGAAATTAGCGAAGCGCTTCGCCAGGCGTTAAAAGCCGGAGAAAAGGCGAAGATTTCAACTTTACGCCTTATTATAAACGAGATCAAAAACACGAAAATTGCCGATAAAGCCGAAGAACTTGAGGATGAAAAAGTTATAGGCATAATCCAGAAGATGGCACGCCAGCACAAAGAATCAATAGAACAGTTCAAGCAAGGAAGCAGGGAAGACCTTGTAGAAAAAGAAAGCGAAGAGCTTGCGATCCTCGAAGGATACCTTCCGGAACAGATTTCCGAGGAAGAGCTGGCGGGAATAGTTTCAGAAGCTATTGCCTCAACCGGCGCCGCCTCCATGAAGGACATGGGAAAGGTTATGCCTGAAGTTATGAGCAAGGTCAAAGGCCGAGCTGACGGAAGGACCGTCAGCGATATGGTAAAAAAGAAATTGAGCCAAAGTCAGTAAAGTGGGTATAACTTTATTCGTTTTATTACTGATTTTTTCTGCATTTTTTTCCGGTTCTGAAACCGCTTTTCTCTCACTGGGCAAGATCAAGCTCAGGCAGATCGAAGGCCTGCGTCATCCCGCTGCCAAGAGGATATTAACCCTTCTTTCCGACACGCAGAAACTTCTTATAACCATTCTTGTAGGGAACACTTTCGTGAATATCGCGGCAAGCGCCATATTTGCCGGTATTTTTTTCAAGATCTTTGGGGAGAAAGGGATCGGATTTTCGATCATTGCGATGACCCTTATTATCCTGATCTTTGGAGAAGTCACGCCAAAGATGTACGCGATATCTCATGCCGAAAGTGTCGCTTTTCTCGCATCATTGCCGCTTCTTTTCTTTAGGAAACTTTTTGCGCCCGTGCGCGGGGTTCTCGGCGGCATTTCCCGTGCGATTGTCAAGGGCATAGGACTTAAGCTTCCCCCTGAAGAGTCCAAGATCACCGAGCAGGAGATCCGGTCGCTTTTTTCCATAGGCGAAAAAAAGGGGATCGTCAAGGAGAAGGAAAAGGATATGGTTTACAGTATCCTTGAATTTAAGGACCTTAACGCTGCTGATATCATGACCCCACGGATCGAAATAGCTGCGCTTGACCTTAACCTGAAGAAGGGCGAGCTTATTAAAGAAGTAAAAGAGGCTAAGTATTCGCGATTTCCTGCTTTCGTCCATACCGTTGATAACATAGTGGGCGTGCTCCATGCCAAAGACTTTCTTTTGAATCCCGAGGCGCAGGTCAACGATCTTATAAAGAAGCCGCTTTTTGTCCCGGAGAGCATGAAAATAGACGACCTTTTAAATCAGCTCCAGAAACAGCACATTCATATGGCCATAGTTACTGACGAATACGGCGTTACTTCGGGGCTGGTTACGATCGAAGATATACTCGAGGAGATCGTCGGGGAGATCAGAGACGAGCTTGATTTTGAAGCGCCAAAGATCCGAAAAATAGATCAGAAGACCTATGAATTAAGCGGACAGGCGCATATTAACGATGTAAACGAGGAGCTGGGGTTGGCCATTGATACGGAGGAAGTTGACACGATAGGCGGATACGTTATCCTGCTTATGGGAGAAATACCGACCTCCGGCGACAGGATACGGATCAACGGTTATATTGCTACGGTTGAAGACGTATCCAAGAACCGGATAACAAGACTGACGATAGAAAAGGTTTAAGATGATACCGCTTTATACGATCGCTGTTATATTGGCTTTGGTTTTCCAGGCCTTTTTTACGGCTTCCGAAATGGCGTTCACCTCTGTGAGCAGGATAAAGCTTAAAAGCCTTGTCGAATCGCGCGATTCCCGAGCGCTGAAGCTTAACGACTTTTTGAATAAAAAAGGGATGTTTCTCGGGACCACGCTTATCGGAACCAACATCGCCGTTGTCGTTGCTTCGGCCCTGACAACGCGTATTTTTGTCGAGCACTTTGGAACTGATCTTTCTGCGGGGCTTACGACGGTAGTGCTTGTGCCGGTGACACTGATCTTCGCGGAGATCATACCCAAGATGATCGGTCGCCATTTTGCCACAAATATGGCCCTGAGGACCGTCATGCCGCTTAACAACTTCCGGCGCGCGTTTTCGCCCCTGATCATCGCCGTCACTTCTGTGGCAAAAATCATACTTTTTCCGTTTGGCAAGCCCACGACACCGTGGGAACTGACCTTTACCAAGAGGGACCTTAAGAGAATCGTAGTATCGGGGCGCGAGGCAGGCGAAGTTGAGGCGGATGAAGTGGAACTTATACATAAGGTTCTTGATTTCGGAGCAAAATCGGTGGATAATATCATGGTTCCTTTGTACCGCGTGTCATCTATCGCTTCCGATGACTCAACTGAGAACCTGAAAAAACTGGTATCCCTGACGGGCTTTTCACGCATTCCCGTGTATAAAAAGAACAAGAACGACATTGTAGGGATCGTCAATATCTATGACATCCTTTGTGCCCCGGAAGGGGAGGAGAAAAAAGCGACGCTTGAGGAATTCATCCGTGAACCTGTGTACATCAAAAATACGGACGGGCTTGATATCACCCTGACGCGCCTGCGCCATAAAAAACAGCCAATGGGCATTGTAGCGGGCGCAAAACAGCGTGTCGTGGGGATTGTTACCATAGAGGATATTCTGGAAGAGATTGTAGGTGAAATAGAAGACAGGGGATAAGGCTTATGTATTATCTCATTTACGTAATTCCGGCTATTTTCATAATAATTGTTTCGATACTCATAGTGAAGATCGCAACGGTCGCGCTCAACCTTACGGGTCTCGATAACAAAAGGTCTTTTTTCCAGGCGCTTTCGGCGTTTACTGGAACAGGGTTTACCACCGCGGATTCCGAGATGATCGTCACGAACGATATCCGCCGAAAGATAATCATGACACTCATGATCCTGGGTAACGCAGGATTTATATCCGTAATTACGACGCTGGTTCTCTCTTTCAGGGGAGTGGGGATGGCATCGACCCTCGTGAATATAACAATAATTCTTTTGGCTATCCTGATCCTTGTAATGGTCTTTTCGAATAAAAGACTGGCAAGGACGCTGAACAAAAAAATACAGGAGAACCTCGTTAAACGGCGAACTTTCACTAAACGGCCTGTCACGGAGATACTCAGGCTTGCTGCCGGCTTCGGGATAGCGGAAATCACGCTGAATGAAGCCTGTGTCGACGTAGGCAAGACGTTGAGCAGGTCATCCTTTCGCGAGAAAGACATATTGATACTTGCTATCGAAAGGGGGAGGAAGGTAATACCCACGCCGCACGCTTCGGAAGAGCTTAGCGTGAATGATACGATAATCTGCTACGGGAAACTTGACAACATCGCGAAAATCGGAAAAAAAGCCTTAGAGATTAAATGATATTTGAATATTTCCGATTTATATGGTAAATTTGGTATAAATTAAACGTGACATTACAAAAATCAGGTGATTAAATGGAAAAAATTTTACGTCTAATAGCATTACTCGTACTGGTCTTGTTTCTTGCGGGATGTGGTGAAACGATAAGAGGGGCTGTCGAAGACACCACACGCATCGGCGAAGGCGTCCACAAAGTCTTTATATCAGAGAAAAGCTAAACGATCCCCGATCTTTATGAGCCGGAACTGTATGCCGGGTGACCGACGGTTCCGGCTCTTTTTGTCTCTAATGAAAAAAATTTACGAAAATTGTGATCTTTGCATGCACGCCTGCGGTGTGAACCGGCTTAAGCTGTGTGTACTGCCAGAACTTTAAGTTCGGCCAGGAAGGCGCGGGAGAAGAAGTTTCCCCCAGGGAGCTTGGTATGGAGAACGGATGGGTCCAGAAAATGCAAGAAAAATTTGATTTTCAATTCGCCGGTGAGAATTTTAGCCAGAGCTTATAGTATATCGTAGACAGAAAATGCATGATAAAATATAATAAGGGGCAGGTGCAAAAGGAGTGAAAGAGTGCACAAGGTCATAAGGAAGGAACAATTAAATCCAGAGACATGCCTGATCGAATTCGAGGCGAAAGACGTAGCGCAGGCGGCGAATCCCGGACAGTTTGTTATTTTACGCGTAGATGAGCCCGGGGAACGCTTCCCTCTGACAATATATGATTTTGACAGGGAAAAGGGAACCTTAACTGCCGTTTGCCAGGCAGTAGGTGTAAGTACTAAAAAGTTCTGCGCCCTTGAAAAGGGGGATTCTATCCTTGATGTTGTCGGCCCGCTTGGACACGCTGCAGAGACCCGGAACATAGGGAAGGTCATTTGTATAGGAGGCGGTGTAGGGATCGCTGAAGCTTATCCGATAGCGAAGGCCATGAAGGAAGCGGGGAATAAGGTTACAGTGATCATCGGGGCAAGGGCGAAAGATCTTGTTGTCTGCGAAAAAGAGATCAAGGAGTTCTGTGATGAGGTTTACGTTACGACAGATGACGGCTCTTATAGCCGGAAAGGCTTTGTCACGGATGTCCTCGTGGAACTTCTTGAAAAGAATTCATATGACCTGGTGTACGCGATAGGCCCTGTTCCCATGATGAAAAGGGTTTCGGAAATCACCAAGCCAAAGTCATTAAAAACGCTCGTTTCCCTGAACTCTATTATGGTAGACGCGACAGGGATGTGCGGTTGCTGCCGCGTGCATTATGGCGGAGAATCCAAGTTTACCTGTGTTGACGGCCCCGAATTCGATGCTCATCTGGTGGATTTTGACGAACTCATGCACAGACAAGACAGGTATAAAGATAAGGAGAAAGAAGCCCTGGAACATTACGAGAAGGAGTGCAAGATCGGGCTTGGAAAAAAGGAAGATAAATGAAAGAGCAGGATCCTAAAAAAAGGATAAAGAACTTCAATGAAGTTCCTTATGGGTATACGGAAGAAGAGGCAGTCGAGGAGGCTTCCCGCTGTCTTCAGTGTGAGGATGCTCCATGCGTAGAAGGATGTCCCGCGGAGATAGATATACCCGGGTTTATCAAGGCAATAAAAGAGAAGCGTTTTCTTGATGCTCTTGCGATTATCAGAGAAACGAATAGTCTCCCCGCAGTCTGCGGGAGGGTATGCCCCCAGGAAGACCAGTGTGAGCTTAAGTGCGTATTGATGAAAACCGGCAACCCCATTAATATCGGAGCCCTGGAGAGATTTGCCGCCGACTTTGAGAAAACCCTCGAAAGAATGAAGAAGGCAACTCCGCCAGTAAAGCAGGATAAAGAAAAAGTGGCGATTGTAGGGTCAGGGCCGGCGGGTTTAACTTGTGCGGCCGACCTTGCCAAAATGGGATACAGGGTTACGATATTCGAAGGCCTTCACAAGTCGGGCGGTGTTCTTACCTATGGGATTCCCGAATTCCGTCTTCCAAAAAATATCGTGGAAGAAGAAGTAAGGGAGATCAAGAAGCTCGGAGTGGAAGTCAAGCTTAGTTACCTTATAGGCCGGACAAAGACAATAGAACAGCTGCGCGAGGAAGGATACGAAGCCTTTTTTATAGCAAGCGGCGCAGGGCTTCCATATTTCATGGGGATAGAGGGAGAGAACCTGAATGGGGTGTATTCAGCAAATGAGTTTCTTACCCGGGTCAACCTCATGAAAGCCTACAAATTCCCCGAATACGACACGCCCGTCAATGTGGGTAAGGTAGTCGCTGTAATAGGCGCCGGCAACGTTGCGATGGATGCAGCGCGCAGCGCGCTCCGACTCGGAGCGGATAAGGTCATGATAGTGTACAGGCGCACGGAGAAAGAGATGCCGGCAAGGATCGATGAAATACATCACGCAGAGCAAGAAGGTATAGAATTCCACCTTCTGACGACCCCCGTGAAGATCATCGGAAATGAGAAAGGGGACGTAATAAAGCTTATCTGTATCAAGAATGAGCTCGGAGAGCCTGACGAGAGCGGCCGCAGGCGCCCCGTGCCCATCGAAGACTCCGAATTCGAGATGAAGGTCGACACGGTTATTGTCGCGATCGGGAACGGGCCGAACCCGCTGCTTTTAAAGACCATCGATGGATTAAAGCTGAGTCGCAAGGGTAATATAGAGGCGGATGAGAAAGGCCAGTCAAGCGTCGAGTATATTTTCGCGGGTGGGGATATAGTCACCGGTTCTGCCACCGTAATTGCCGCTATGGGAGCAGGGAAACAGGCCGCCAGGGCGATCGACAAGTATTTACAATCCAAAAAAATAAAAGGAAAGTAAACATGCCAAAACTGATAGCAATAGTCGATGACGATCCCGACATTTTGGGAATAGTGTCATTTCATGTTGCCAATGCGGGGTTCGAGGTGGAAGAATTCCTGAATGCGGAAAGTCTGTTTGAATCCCTGGAAAAGAGGAAACCGGACCTCATTCTTTTGGACATAATGCTCCCCGATATGGACGGGTTTGAGGTCTGCCAAAGGCTTAGAAAGAACGAAAAGTTCTCCGGGATACCGATTATCATGCTTACTGGAAAAGACGAAGAGGCCGATAGAGTTCGAGGTTTGGAACTGGGAGCGGATGATTATGTAGTAAAGCCCTTTTCGTTGAATGAGCTGGTCGCAAGGGTAAAGGCAGTTTTAAGAAGGCCTATGAAGGAAAAAATACCCAAAAAGATCAAAATTGATGATAAAATTGTAATAGACCAGGAAAAACACGAAGTTACCGTTGACGGCGAAAAGGTCGATTTAACGCCGGTTGAATTCAAGATATTATGCCTTCTTTCATCGCATAAGGGGCGCGTTCACACAAGAGAGGATATCCTGGAGTATCTGTGGGGTGATGAAAAGATAGTCGTGGACAGGACCATAGATGTCCACATCCGGCATTTAAGAGAAAAACTGGGCGCTGAGGCAGATCTTATCGAAAATGTAAGAGGCATAGGATATAAGTTAAGAAAAACAGAGACGGATTGAAGGGGAAACGAAAATGCCCAAGCTGATCGCAATAGTTGACGACGAACCAGACATACTGAGGATCTTAAAAAAGCGTATCATTAATGCCGGTTTTAACGCCGAAGGCTTTAAAGACGGAAAGAGTCTTTTTAAGTTCTTGAAAGATCAAAAACCGGACCTCATTCTTTTGGATATAATGATGCCCGAGATGGACGGGTTTGATATCTGCAAAGTCTTGAAAAAAGAGAACGAATATTCGTCCATACCCATTATCATGTTAACCGCCAGGGACCAGGTGGTGGATAAAGTTTTAGGACTTGAACTGGGAGCAGACGATTATATGGTTAAGCCTTTTTCGAATGAAGAACTGATCGCAAGAATAAAAGCCGCACTGAGGAAAAGGGAAGAAGCAATAACGACCAAAAAAGTCAACATAGGTGATATGATTTTAATGGATGTCGACAAGCATAAAGTTATGGTCGAAGGCAAAGATGTCGAGCTTACATCGGCTGAGTTTAAAATTTTATTCTTACTCTCGTCGAAGAAAGGGCATGTTTTTACGCGTCAAACGATATTGGATTATCTTTGGGGCGACGAAAAGATAGTAGTTGATAGAACGATCGATGTTCACATCAGACACTTGCGCGAGAAACTCGGCAAGGCGTCAAAGTTCATAAAAAGCATCCGAAATGTCGGGTACAAAATAGAAGAATAAGCGCAAAAAATCGCATACCTTCCAAAGAGTTTTTTTAAAAAAAATTCCTCACCGAACAAAAAATTTTCAAAAATAATTTTCCTCAAAGCCCTCATTTTATATACGAAATTAGGTTAATAAAAATTTAGATATACCTTTTTTGGCCTCATTTAAAAATTAATTTACTTTTAATATGCGTTCAATATGAAATCAACCTTAATATTATATATTTTAAGTGAAAATAAAAAAGAGAGGCCGAAGATGAAGTTCAAAAGATTCCCAACAATAATTATTCTGACGATCGCGCTGGTTTGCGCTGCGGCAGTTTCTATCTACGGCCTTCCTGAAGTAGAAGAAGTTGTTTCCGGAGAAGCTGAAGTAAAGTATGTTGATTCAAACACGATGCAGATCAATGCCACCGACAACACCATCATCAATTACAATTCATTTAACATCCAGGAAAACGAATCCGTTCTGGTCTCTCTACCTTCCAGTAATTCTCAAATCCTCAATCGAGTTATGGGTGGTTCTGCGAGTCACTTGATGGGTGACTTAAATTGTAACGGAATTTTTATTTTGGTAAACAAGTCAGGAATTTATGTCGGACCGAATGCCAACATCGATGTCGCGAGTCTTGTTCTTTCGACCCGTGACATCACCAACTCAGATTTTCTTGACGGCAATCATCTTTTCAAAAAACTTTCAGATGATGAAGTCGATATGCTTTTGTTAAATGAGGGCACAATAAAAATTCAAGAAGGAGGTTTTGGTGTCCTCATCGCGGGGGCGGTCGAAAACAAAGGAAAAATTATCGCCCCCGCGGGAAAAATTGTTTTGGCAGGTGGCGACGCGATAAAACTGGATATCTCCAGCAAAGGTTTGATCTCTGTCGCGATTTTAGAAGAAACTGCATCAACAATTCTTGACCACGAAGGTAAACCCATTACAGAACAAATTAAAAACACAGGTAATCTCGAGGCAAATGGCGGAGCAGTGATACTGAAAGCGGAAAGCGTTACAGACGTTTTTAGAAAAGCGATAAACCTGGATGGGTATGTAGCCGCCAACAGGATAGAGGAGAAAGACGGCGTGATAAGGATCGTGGCCGACGGTGATGTAGAGATAAGCGCCGAGGTAGAAGCGGGCGGCGAGATCGATGTATTCTCGGATGGTAATATTAAAACTAGTAGCAATATTAAAAATAATGATGGCGATATAGTGCTGTATGCCGATCATGACGGTGACGGAGAGGGCAGTTTTACCCAGGAAGAAGGCGTAATAGAAGCCACAGGAGAGGGCGATGTTTTTATAGACGGCTCGGGTGAAATGAAGCTGGGCGAGATAAAGACCGAGCTTGGTGCCATAAAGATAGGAACAGAAAGGGCGCCTTCTTCAATTGTAGGCGAACCCCATTATATTCATGCGGAAGGCGATTTTGAGATAACAGAGATCGAGGAGAGCGAGAATATTACTAATATTATAACTAAGAGGGGCGATGTACTAAAATACAATACCTTCGGGAAGGTCACCCTTGAGGCAGAGAAGGGTAGAGTGCTGCAGACGGTACCGGTAGAGTTGCCCGGGAATTGTCTGGAGTTTATCGCTAACGAAATCTACATCCAGTCCAAAGCTGATATTATTCACATTTATGATAATGATAGTAATATTTATTTAACTAATTTAATTTCCTTAAAGGACAATTTTGTTTCTCTCGAGGGGGAAGGCACCGGTAGATTTGCTTATTATGCCGACAAAGATGTGATCCTCGAGACCAATCATGATATTGATACAGCCCCCGGAGTTATCATTCCGGGAAATCAGGTAAAATTAGTCGCCCAGAGGTTTGGGACGAGTGAACAGCCTGTGGGCGTCTCTGCCAACACCACCTACATCAACAGAATCCAGGGAGACATAGTCATATCCGAGATCTGGGGTCTGGGGTCGACTATCTTCGTAAGAGGCCCCGATCCGGATCCGGATAGTTGGGGCGCTATTATTTATAATAGTAATACAGACCTGATTTTGGAGGCCTCTCAAGGAGGCCTTTATGTTTCTGAGAATTCCGCACTTCAAGCCAAAAATCTCTCTCTAATAGCATATGAGGATATAGAAATACGAGGTTCCGTTATTGCTGAAACAGTCTCTCTCCGTGCCAAGGGCGATGTAACAAGCCTTGGGGTCTTGAAAGCTGGCACCCTCTATGAAGAGGGTGCCACTTTCCTGGTTGGAGGCGAATATATAGTTGGCCAGGCATACGTCCAGAACGCAGATAATGCGGTAACGCTTACTACAGGAAATTACTCTGGCGAAACCAGTGATACAGGAGACATCAAAGTCAAAAACAAAAACACTATTACTTTAGTGGGAAATACCATATTTCGTGCTGACAGCGACCAGGATGGAGTAGGATGGTTTGACATGGGTGTTAATTCCGATCTTGTAGGCGGGGGGTAC
>JBHIBX010000014.1:0-11206 GCA_046759285.1 Candidatus Omnitrophota bacterium | reverse complement strand
ATGATCTGAAAAAGCCATGGTGCGTTTCGGTTTTCAAAGACAATGCGGGCATTATCAAGTTCGACTCAAGGCATAACATCTGTTTTAAGGTCGAGACACATAATCATCCTTCCGCGCTGGAACCCTATGGAGGCGCGGAAACGGGGATCGGCGGGGTGATACGTGACCCGCTGGGGACCGGCAGGGGAGCGAAGCCTATCGCCAACACCGATATATTTTGTTTCGGTATTCCCGATATGCCGGTTTCAAAGGTGCCGAAAGGAGCGCTTCACCCGAAAAGGGTCATGAAGGGCGTCGTAAGCGGCGTTCGCGACTACGGCAACAAGATGGGAATACCCACGATAAACGGTTCGGTGTTTTTCGATGAAAGATACACCGGCAACCCCCTTGTTTATTGCGGGAATGTCGGCATTATGCCGAAGAAGTTTTCCACGAAAAAAGCTTCCCCCGGTGACCTTATCGTTGCTGTCGGGGGAAGGACAGGAAGGGATGGTATCCACGGCGCTACATTTTCTTCCGCTGAGCTGACGGCCGAATCCGAAACCATTTCTTCTACGGCGGTGCAGATCGGCAATCCGATAACCGAAAAGAAGATGGTCGATACCATAATAAAAGCTCGCGACCAGGAGTTCTACGAGGCCATAACCGATTGCGGTGCCGGAGGTTTTTCAAGCGCGATCGGTGAAATGGGAGGAAGAATAGGTGCTGAAGTTTACCTCGAAAAGGCCCCGCTGAAGTATGAAGGCCTTCAGCCCTGGGAGATATGGGTTTCGGAAGCCCAGGAAAGAATGGTCCTTGCCGTAAAGCCGAGGAAACTAAAAAAGCTCATGGATATCTTCAAATCCGAGAACGTGGAGGCGACAGTAGTAGGAAAATTCACAAACGATAAAAAATTACGCCTATTCTATAAAAAACACAAAGTCGCGGACCTTGAGATGTCATTTTTACATGACGGCAATCCGCGCATCACGAGGAAGGCGACCTGGAAAGCGCCAAGGGAGACCAAATCAATAAAAAGAAAAGAGCCAAAAAACCTCACCCCGTCTCTTCTTAAGATCCTGTCAAGCTGGAATGTCTGCAGCAAGGAGTGGATCATCAGACAGTATGACCATGAGGTCCAGGGAGGCAGCGTTCTTAAGCCTTTGATCGGGCCTGAGAATGACGGTCCATCGGACGCTTCGATCGTCCGCCCCATACTTACAAGCAAAAAGGGAATAGCTCTCTCCAACGGGATCAACCCGATGTACGGCGATATCGATCCTTACTGGATGGCGGCAAGCGCTATAGACGAAGCTTTAAGGCAGATCGCGGCGATAGGCGGGGACATAGAAAAAACGGCAATACTGGACAATTTCTGCTGGGGCAATACGGATAAGCCAAAGCAGCTTGGCGGATTGGTCCGGGCCGCCAGGGCCTGTTACGATGTGGCCAAGGTTTTCGGAACGCCTTTTATCTCGGGAAAAGATAGCCTCAATAATGAATTCAATATGGGCAAAAGAACTGTTTCCATACCGCCGACACTCCTGATATCGGCGATAGGGATCATTGACGATATCACAAAGACCGTCTCATCCGACACCAAGGAGGCAGGGAACCTGCTTTATATTATAGGTAAGACGTTTCAGGAAATGGGCGGTTCGCATTATTTTCTCGTCAACAAGATCTCGGACGGCGTTGTGCCAAGGGTCGATCCCGCGTCCTCAAAAAGAATCATGAAGCGCCTGCACAATGCCATAAACAAGGGACTTATACGATCAGCGCATGATTGCTCGGAAGGGGGGATCGCTGTATGTCTGGCAGAGATGCTTTTTTCCGGAGGGCATGGGGCTGAAGTTACACTGAAAAACGTACCCAAGGCAAAAGGCGTGACAAGGAACGACGCGCTTCTTTTCTCCGAATCAAACTCGAGGTTCGTTGTCGAGGTGCCTAAGGGAAAAAGGGCGCAATTTGAGAGGGCAATGAAAGGCCTTCCTTTCGGTTTTCTTGGTGAGGTGGCTGATCATAACAAGCTGATCGTCAAAGGCAGAAACGGCAAAAAGATCATAAAGGTAGACATAAATACGCTAAAAGACCACTGGAAAAAACCGTTTAACAGGGTGATGCATGAAAAAAGTTAAGACGTTGATCCTCAGGGCAGCGGGAACGAACTGTGACCAAGAGACCGCTCACGCTTTTCGTGAGGCGGGCTCCGAGGTCGACCTTGTCCATATCAACGCTCTTATGAAAGAAAAGAAAAAGCTATCCGGTTACCAGATACTGGCGATTCCCGGCGGATTCACTTACGGAGACGATATCGCCAGCGGCAAGATCCTCGCCAACGAACTGAAACATGCGATGAAAGCGCATCTTTCCAGTTTTGTCAAAGCAGGAAAACTCGTTATCGGGATCTGCAACGGTTTTCAGGTCCTTGTGAAAATGGGTATACTGCCGGACATAAAGGGCAAGAAAAATTTTAAGGTAGAATTAACTCTTAGTCTTAACGATTCGGGCAGGTTTGAAGACCGCTGGGTCTATTTGAAGAAGACAGAAGACAGAAAACAGAAGACAGATAAGTGTGTGTGGACGGAGGGTTTGCCTGAGATAATATATTTGCCTGTGGCGCATGCAGAAGGAAAATTCATGCCCGGGAGCAGTTCGATTTTGAAGAAGCTCAGGGATAACGGACAAATCGTTTTCAGGTACGCCAGTAAGAACGGAAGTCGTCCTTCTTATCCGGAGAACCCTAACGGGTCCGTGGATGACATAGCCGGGATATGTGACCCAACTGGAAGGATACTGGGGCTTATGCCTCATCCCGAAAGGCACGTAACGTATCTCCAGCACCCGAACTGGCGCCGCCTTTCCCAGAAGGGCAAGGATATGGGCGTAGGGCTTAAAATCTTCAAAAATGGTGTAAATTTTGCGCAAAATTACTTATAATGAATAGTAGCCGGGGTTTAAACCCTGGCTAGCATCGGATGCATCAAAAGGAGAAAGGATGAAGAAAAAGTTTATCGGCGATAACCTTCCCGAGGAAGAACCTTGGCGCGTATTCAGGATAATGAGCGAGTTTGTCGATGGGATCGAGACCCTCAGGAGCATCGAAAAGGCCGTAAGTATATTTGGTTCTTCGCGCCTGAAAAAGAACCACAAATATTACGCTTTGGCTGAGCGTACGGCTCAGCTTTTTGCCGAACACGGATATGCCGTCATGACAGGCGCTGGCGAAGGGGTGATGGAGGCAGCCAATAAAGGAGCCAGGAACGCGGGCGGAAAGTCAATAGGACTTAACATAATAATACCTCAGGAGCAACGGCCTAACAGATATATCACGCTTCCGCTTGAATTTCGTTATTTCTTCATACGGAAATTCATGTTCGCAAAATACAGCAAGGCGTTCGTAGCTTTCCCGGGAGGCTTCGGGACGATGGACGAAGTGTTCGAGGTGCTTGCTCTTGTGCAGACCCAGAGGGTAGACCCGTTTCCTATTGTGCTTGTGGGCAAAAGCTACTGGAAGGGGATGCTCGATTGGATAAAAAGAAGGTGTTTAGAGCTTGGAGCTGTAGACAACAGAGACCTGGGTATATTTGCCGTGATCGATGAACCTAAAAAAATCGTAAAATACGTTAGCGATTTTTACCAAAAAAAGGGAGGAAGATAAGATGTGTGCTGGTTTTGAAGGGGAGGAAAGACGCGAGTTCTTCAGGGTCGACTATGAAAAGATAACTAATTTAAGGGAGCTTAAGGGAGATAAGCTCGCTCCTAAGGGAGAAGTTCTGTCGCGGAATATAAGCGCCTGCGGAATACTTTACAGGACAGATAAGGTCCCCCCGGCGTTATCCAGCATTATATGGCTAGAATTGGATTCCAAAATGATGAATATATGCTCGGAAATAGAAGACGACCTGCTTATGTACAAGGGCGGTATTTTTGGAAGGGTGGTCAGGATAGCGGAAGGTGAACCCGGCAAGTCGTATGATGTGGGAGTCGCCTTTTTAAGAAGAAAGAACATGACTGAGCAGGAGATCGAACAATTGATGTCCGAGAAATAACGTAGGAGCGGCCGGGCGCCCTCGAAATTATGCCATGGAAACAATAAAGAATTTTTTCACAGGACTGCTTGTTGTAATTCTGCTGCTGATAATGATCGCTATAATTTCAGTGGCCTGGCCAGTGATCCTGGGCTTAGGCTCAATGATCTTATCTGTTATAGCTTTTGTATTATTAATTATTCTTATTTTCTACATTATCACTCTCGTCGGATACCTCACCAGAAAGCTCTTGAAAGCAAGAAAATAGTGCAAAACATGGATAAGAAATTCGAAGCTATCTGCAAGAGGTGTGGTGAGTGCTGCGGCGCCAGCGACGATCCATGCCTTAATCTTGTAAAGACGAAAGATGGTTTATATTTTTGTAAGGACTATAAGAACCGGCTCAAGGAGCAGAAGACAGTTTCCGGCAAAACCTTCCGATGTGTTCCCATCCGCGAACACATCGAGAAAGGAACGCTTAAGTCCGGCTGTTCGTATTGCGCTATAAGATTATTAAGAGAATAATTTTTCTTGACGGGTTTGAAATTTTGTGGTATAAATCAGCTGTACATAGATGTACAAAGATAAAGTGCAAAGAGGCGTTCAAATGAACGCCTCTTTTTATTTAGGTTGTCATCCCGAGCGAGGCCATGATGAACGGGTCGAGGGATCTTAGGATAGCGGCGTCCTTTAAGCCGCAAGGAGCAGTGGCTAAAAGGATATTTTTTTGTTTACGTTTTAAAGAAAGGTGGTAAAATATGATTACATTGCAAAATGAGAGGGAGGAAGTAATGGGTAAAAAACTGACAAAACAAGACATTCTAAAATTGGTAAAGGAAAAAGATGTAAAGTTCATAAGGTTATGGTTCACAGATATTCTAGGGCAGGTGAAGAGTTTTGCTATTACAGATTCAGAATTAGAAGGGGCTCTTGAAAATGGCATGGGTTTTGACGGCTCATCCATCACCGGGTATCAGGATATTGAAGAATCAGATATGATCGCTATGCCGGATCCTAATACATTTCAACTTTTACCCTGGAGACCGACAGAAAAAGCAGTGGCGAGGATGATATGTGATGTACTGAATCCAGATAGAACCCCTTATGAAGGGGATCCCCGCTATGTTTTAAAAAGAGCTCTCAAAAGGGCAGAAGATATGGGGTTTGACCATTTCTATTTAGGCCCGGAACTTGAATATTTTTACTTTAAAGATGATATGGGAACAGAAATACTTGATAAAGGAGGTTATTTTGATCTTACCACACTTGATGTGGCAAGTGATTTGAGGAGGGAGACTGTATTGGCGCTTGAGAAGATGGGCATAAAAGTTGAGTATTCCCACCATGAAGTAGCTCCCTCTCAGCATGAAGTGGATATGCGTTATTCTGATGCCTTGAAAATGGCTGATGATGTTTTAACATACAGAATTGTGGTCAAAGAGATCGCCAGTAAATTAGGTGTATATGCTACCTTTATGCCGAAACCGATCTTTGGTCAAAATGGTTCAGGTATGCACACACATCAATCATTGTTTAAGGGAGAGAAAAACGCATTCTTTGATGCTAATACAGAAGATAACCTCTCTGATGTCGCTAGAGCTTATATTGGAGGACTTTTGAAGTATTCAAGGGAAATCTGTTCAATATTCGCACAAACGACGAATTCTTATAAGAGACTCGTTCCCGGTTATGAAGCGCCTGTATATGTAGCATGGAGTCGCAGAAACAGAAGCGCTCTTATTAGGGTCCCGTTATATCATCCTGGACATGAAAAGGCGACCCGTTGTGAGTTTAGAGCATGTGATCCTGCATGTAACCCTTATCTTACATTTGCGGTAATGCTTCAAGCGGGCCTGGAAGGTATTGAAAAGGACTATGAAGCTCCTCCAGCGATGGAGACAAATCTTTATCATCTTACTAGCGCAGAAAGAAAAGAAAGGGGTATAGAGACTCTGCCCGATAGTCTTGGGCATGCTATAGCGATAACAGAAGAAAGCGAATTAGTGAAAAAGACTCTCGGAGATCATATTTTCTCGAGATATATTGAGTTGAAAAAGAAAGAATGGGATGATTATAGGATTCAGGTTTCGCAGTTTGAACTTGATCGATATCTGTCAATTACATAAGAAATAGTTTGCAGCGTTGCAAATTCAAATAGGCGAAGATGCCCTTTTTAAGCAAAGAAGGCTTAGCGAAGCAATGATTGCTTAAAAAGGGCGTTTTTTGTTTATTTTTTAAGATAAAAGGAGGAGAAAATGATTAAAACAAGAAGAAAAATGGTTTTTTTGATTTTGACAATGCTGATTTTGCCTTTAACTCTGCCAGTTAAAAGTGCTTATGCTGTGCTTGACCTGGAGGAGGGCTGGTTGCCAGAGAAGCCGGAATGGGCGCCAGATTTTGATACCAGTGCATCATTTCTTACTCAGTACATCTGGAGAGGTCAGAATCTGGGTAGCGAACCCGTGATGCAGTATGACGCTAATGTATCAAAGTGGGGTTTTACGTTCGACTTTTTTGTTAATTACAGCCTTAACAATAACAAACAGATAGACAACGGGCTATATCAGGAAATAACGGAGCTTGATTACACCATAAGTTACGATTTCAACGTCGGTGAGGCGCTGGAGAAAATGAACATGGAAAGCCCAGGTATATTCGATCCGGTAGGGATATCGCTGGGATATATATATTATACTTTCCCAAATCAAAACTGGAACGAGTTAGAAGTTTTTGATTCACACGAAATATTTCTTGGAGCTTCATATGATGTGCTCCTGCAGCCGTTTTTCACATGGTACCTGGATGTAGATCAGGGAACCGGTTCATATCTACAGTTTGGAGTGGGTCATACCTTTGAGTTTGAGGAAAGCGGGATCTCCGCGAATGTGGGCACCGCCTTCGGGTATAACTACCATCAGTGGACGCCTGAGGCCGGATGGAGCGATGTGCTCCTTTCAGGTGACGTAAGTATACCGATCTTTAACTATTTCTATATAACACCGTCAGTTGGGTGGTCAATCATTCTAGATCCTGATACTTATGAGGACGCGCAGAAGAACGAGTTTTACGGTGGAATTACATTTGGTTTTTCCTATTAACTGTTGAATGAGAGGAGGGTATCATGGGAGTATTGAAAAAAATACTAAAGTTTTTGCCGATTCTGGCGATCGGTATGGTGCCTGCGGCCTGGGGTGATGAACCTACCGCCGCGAGCAACGCGGTAGCAATAGACACAGTCTGGACGCTTATAGCGGCTTTTCTGGTGTTCTTCATGCAGGCTGGTTTTGCGATGGTCGAAACAGGTTTTACGAGGGCCAAAAACGCCTGTAACATTATGATGAAAAACCTTATGGATTTTTCTGTGGGCTCAATTGCGTACTGGGCCGTAGGTTTCGGTGTAATGTTCGGTGCTTCGGCGTTCGGACTTTTCGGAACAAACGGTTTTCTCTTAAGCGCCGGCGATCCTTCAACAGGCGCCGGCCTCTGGCAGTTTGCTTACTGGATGTTCCAGGCTGTTTTTGCCGCGACCGCGGCCACAATAGTTTCGGGAGCAATGGCCGAAAGGACAAAGTTTAGCGGGTATTTGACATACAGCGTTTTTATCACGGCTCTGATCTACCCGGTTGTTGGACACTGGATCTGGAGCGGTGGCTGGCTTGCCGCAAAAGGTATGATAGATTTCGCAGGTTCTACAGTCGTTCACTCAGTTGGTGGATGGGCGGCGCTTGCCGGGGCCGTAGTGCTGGGACCAAGGCTAGGCAAATACAATAAGGACGGATCCTCAAATGCCATTCCGGGCCATAACATACCATTAGCTGCCCTTGGTGTTTTTATTTTATGGTTTGGCTGGTTCGGTTTCAACCCCGGAAGCACAACCGCCGGGACGGATCTTAGTATAGCTGTAATAGCTGTTACTACCAATCTTTCGGCGGCCGCAGGCGCTATTGGCGCCATGATAACGGTGTGGTTACGTTTTGGAAAGCCCGACACCAGCATGTCGTTAAACGGCGCTCTTGCCGGGTTGGTAGCTATAACCGCTCCGTGCGCGAATGTCTCCCCGCTAAGCGCTATCATTATAGGAGCTATAGGCGGTGTTATTGTAGTTTTAAGCGTCGAGTTTATCGATAAGGTGCTTCATGTAGATGATCCTGTAGGCGCCATCTCAGTTCACGGTGTCTGCGGCGCGTGGGGAACCCTAGCAGCGGGACTTTTTGCTCAAAAAGCCTACGGTGGCGTAAACGGTCTCTTTTTCGGAGGGGGTCTTGCGCAGTTTTGGACACAGCTTATAGGCGTACTAGCCGTTTTTGCCTGGGTCTTTGGATCCGCTTTTGTGCTGTTTTACATTATCAAAGTGACGATAGGGCTTCGTGTTTCCGATGAAGAACAGCTCAAGGGTTTGGATATAGGCGAACACGGCATGGAATCTTATGCGGGTTTTCAGGTCTTTCTCACGCAATAGTTGTTTGTTACAGTAAGGAGGTACAATATGAAACTCATTATAGCGATGATACAGCCTCACAAGCTGCCCGATGTAAAGCAAGCCTTATTTAACGCTGAGGTATTTAAGATGACCGTCACTAACGCCCTTGGTTGCGGACAGCAAAAAGGGTACACTGAGACTTACAGGGGTGTTGTTCAAGAGGTAAACCTCCTGAAAAAGGTGCGTCTCGAGATAGCTGTCAACGAGGATTTTGTACAGCCCACAATCGATGCGATCATCAGAGGCGCGAGGACCGGAAAAATAGGTGATGGGAAGATTTTCGTTCTTGACCTTCCTGAATGTATAAGGATAAGGACAGGCGAGAAAGGTGGCGAGGCAATAGGATAAACAAGCATGATACTTGTAGTAAAACATATTTCCATAGAAGGCCCGGGTCTTATTGGAGATTACTTTAAAAGAAAAGGATACGAGCTTAAGACAGTAGAGCTCGAAGAGGGTGATAAACTCCCTGAAAGATTAGATGGCATTGAGGCGGTTATCACCCTCGGCGGCCCTATGAATGTTTACGACGAGGAAAAATATCCTTATCTAAAAGGTGAGGATATTTTCATTAAAAAAGTTATAAACGAGCATATTCCTTACCTTGGTTTGTGTCTGGGCGCGCAGCTCCTTGCCAAGGCCGTTGGAGCGCAGATTAAAAAGGCGCCGGAAGAAGAGATTGGTTTCTATAAAGTTGAATTGACGCCCGAGGGCATCACGGATGCTCTGTTTGACGGGGTTGAAAAAGACATGGATGTCTTCCAGTGGCACGGTGACACTTTTGATGTCCCTGAAGGAGGTATCTTGCTTGCCACGGCAGATAAGTGCCCAAATCAGGCGTTCCGCGTAGGAAGAAACGCGTATGGACTCCAATTCCACCTGGAGATCGACGGCAATATAATAGAGGATTGGACTCAGGAATATTTTGACAGCTCTGATGAAATCCTCCGGCAAAAGGGGCGAGAAATGCTTACACGTTATGATGAGATCAGGGATGACCTCAAAAAGAACGTTGAAAAAGTATGCCAAAATTTCATTGACTTTCTTATTAACTCATAATAAAATAATACTAACAAAGAAGTTAAGCGGCAATGAAGCCCTGAGCGAAGCTCAGGGTTTTTTATGTAGAGGCAATGATGCCCTTTTCGAGCTAAGAAGCCCGGAAAGGGCTTTTTTTATGCTGATTTTTTGCCTAAATTTTAAGCGTTTTTTGAATGGGAGAGATCAAAATGGAAGAGAAAAAGGCAATAGAGGAAAAGAAGCTAAGCATGGAAGGCTTGCAGGATGAGCTTTTCTTGGTAATCAATAAGGGCAAGGCCTATGATAAGGTAATAGGAGATGCCGAGAAAATGCTCATTGAAAAAGCCCTTAAGCGGTCGTTCGGCAATCAGTCTATAGCGGCTAAATTACTTGGCATCAATCGTAATACGTTGCGGTCAAAAATACAGAAATATAGTATTGATATTACTAAGTTTAGGATATAAACTTGGGTGATGAAGATGAACAACAGACGAATGCCGAAAAAACAGGGACTTTATGATCCGCGCTTTGAACATGACAGCTGCGGCGTGGGATTCGTCTGCGATATTAAGGGAAGGAAATCCCATGACATCGTTCGCAAGGCGATCGAAGTCGTTGAGCATATGAGCCACCGAGGCGCTGTCGGTGCCGATCCAGCCACGGGCGATGGTGCCGGAATTTTGATTCAAGTGCCTCATGAATATTACAGAGATGTATGCGCTGATCTGAAGATAGATCTGCCTGGGCCGGGGGAGTACGGGACAGGCATAGTATTCTTGCCGGCAGATGATGAAGACCGTCGGTTTTGTGAAAACGCTTTTGCCGAAGCGATAAAGGTAGAAGGGCAAGTGCTGCTTGGTTGGCGCGATGTGCCCGTAGATAATTCAATAATCGGAAAAGGAGCGAAGGATACCGAACCGGTCATTAAGCAAGTTTTTATCGGCAGGAGCGAAAAAATACCAGATCAGCTTTCTTTCGAGCGCAAGCTTTATGTTATACGCAAGAGGATAGAGAACACGGTTACCACCTCAAGCATAAGACAAAAAAGCTTCTTTTATATCACGAATATTTCTTCCAGGACAGTCAGCTATAAAGGGCTTTTAATGCCGTATCAGGTAAAAAAGTTTTATCCTGAACTTTCTGATGAACGGGTTAAAAGCGGCTTGGCGCTGGCGCATTCCCGCTACAGCACGAATACTTTCCCAACATGGGACCTCGCGCAACCCTTCAGATTTCTCGCTCATAACGGGGAGATAAATACACTTCGAGGCAATATAAACTGGTTCCGGGCAAGGGAAAGGGAGCTTTCATCAGAACTATTCGGTAAGGACATCGATAAGATAAAGCCGGTTATCATCGAAGGAAAAAGTGATTCGGCGATAATTGATAATGTTTTTGAGCTGCTGTCTCTTTCGGGAAGGTCACTTCCTCACGTGATGATGATGCTCATACCAAGCGCGTGGGAACAGAACGAATTCATGGATGAAAAGCTCAGGGAGTTTTATAGATTCCATGCCTGCATTGCCGAGCCTTGGGACGGCCCGGCCGCTATAGCTTTCACAGACGGAACTAACGTCGGAGCAGTACTTGACCGCAATGGCTTGAGACCGGCAAGGTTCATTGTGACAAAGGATGATCTCGTTGTAATGGCGTCGGAAGTGGGGGTCCTTGATATTGCCCCTGAAAACATTCTTGC
>JBHIBX010000013.1:0-11557 GCA_046759285.1 Candidatus Omnitrophota bacterium | reverse complement strand
ATACAATATTTGTTTACGGCGGGCATATTGCGTTTGACAATAGTACCGGCACTATAAATGGCGACGTAGGCGCTAACGGATCCATTAACAATTACCAGAATATGACAATAAACGGTATTGTAAGCCCGAACGAAGGGGAGAGCGGGCCCTACTCCCCTGATTTTGATGGTTACAGGTCCATAGCCGATCATATTGAGACGGGGCATTTTACATTTCAAGTAGGCCAGACCTACGGGTCTCCCGGTGCCGAAGAGGTATGGTATATAGAGGGAAGGGCTAAAATAGAGGATGGAGTTACCATTTACGGATCAGTTATTGCCCCCAACATGACTATTGAAATGGATGGTATAAGTAATGTAGATATATCCCCCGGAACAGGTATGCCTGCTCTTGTCGGGGGAACTTATATTGAGGCCGCCGGCATGTCAAATACTGTCATATCAGGCCTGGTTTACTGCGGTAAAGACTTACGATGGAATGGTGTTCAAGATGTTACGATAAATGGTTCGCTAATAGGCGAAAATGTTTTCAATATCCAGAACGCCCAGAATATACAGATCAATTATGACCCGGGTCTCCTGACCGATCCGCCACCGTTTTTTGAAGAATATACAGGCGGAGGCACTTCTGTCACACCGCAATACGATTGGGAGGAGATTACCTGATCTTAAAAGGAGCTTGTTGCTTGACAATTATATATATATTTGATACTATAACACCTCATTATTCAATAAGTTGTAAAAACAGGAGATAAAGATGTACGCAATAATGGAGCTGCAAGGAGAACAGTTACTTGTTGAAAAGGACGCTAAGATCGTTGTTAATCGTATAAAGCCGCAGAAGTCCAAGACGCTTAAGGTGGATAAAGTGCTTTTCGGCAAAAAGGGCAATTCCTATAAGGTCGGGACTCCTTATATCAAAGGCGCTTACGTAGAGTGTGAGGTCTTGGGAGACAAAAGATCAAGAAAGGTAATAGTCTTTAAGTACAGGGAAAGAAAAAGCTCACAGTCTAAGAAAGGCCACCGCCAGGACCAGACTGAACTGGTGGTAAAAGACATACATATCGCATAAAAGGAGCACAAGATGGCACATAAAAAAGGACAGGGAGCCTCAAGGAATGGGCGCGATTCGAACGCCCAGAGATTAGGCGTTAAAAGATACGGCGGACAGGCGGTAACTGCCGGAAGCATACTTATAAGGCAAAGAGGGACTCTTTACAGGCCCGGCGTAAATGTCGGTATGGGCAAGGATGATACCCTGTTTGCCAAATGTGACGGTGTTGTCGCTTTTTCCGGCAGGCGCGTCAGCGTTATCCCGGCATGATATGCTTGTTGACCAGGCAAAGATCTATGTTTACGGCGGCCAAGGGGGGAAAGGCTGCGACAGCCTCTATAAGGACATTTTTCATCGCAGAGGCGTCCCTGACGGCGGCGACGGGGGAAACGGGGGCAACGTGGTCATAGAAAGCGATTCCAATCTGCAGACCCTCCTTGATTTTAAATACAACCAGCATTACCGCGCAGGTAACGGCAAACACGGAAGCTCCAACAAAAAACACGGCAAAAGGGGAGAGGACCGTCTGGTGAAAGTCCCCGTTGGAACCATTATAAAGGAAGCGGGAACGGACCTTGTTTTAAGGGACCTTGCCAGGAAGGACGAGCGTGTCGCAGTCGCAAGAGGCGGTGCAGGCGGCAAGGGCAGCGCTAAAGTGCGTGAAGTAACCGAGGGCGAGGCCGGCGAAGAAAGAGAACTTATCCTTGAGCTTAAGCTTGTAGCCGATTGCGGCATCATCGGCTTCCCGAACGCGGGTAAATCCACACTGGTTTCCAAGATATCAAAAGCCCACACGAAAATAGCCCCTTATCCGTTTACGACAAGAAGTCCCAAGCTTGGCGTTGTCACTGTCGATGATGATACGTTCGTTGTCGCGGATATGCCGGGGCTTATAGAAGGGGCGCACTCGGGACGCGGCCTTGGCGACAGGTTTCTCCGGCACATAGAAAGAACGACAGTGCTTGTGCATCTTGTCGATATTGTGCCTCTTGACGGCTCAGACCCCGCGGATAATTACTTTAAGCTTGAAAAGGAGCTGGAGCTTTACGGCGGAGGAGTGTCGAAAAAGCCCCGCATAGTCGTCGCGAACAAAATGGACATGCCGGATGCCGAGAAAAATCTGAAAAAGTTCGTCGATAAGGTCAGGGAAAAGATATGGATCATCTCGGCCCTCAAAGGCGACGGGCTCAAGGAGCTTGTTTACGAAATTTTTGAAACTATAAGAAATGTGAAGGAAGGCAATGAAGAGAATAACGATCAAGATCGGGACGAGAGTCCTTACTGACAGCCGCAACAGGATCGACAGGAGCGTGATCAAGGGGCTTTCTGACCAGATCGCCAGTCTGATGGACAGAAATGTCGAGGTCATTGTCGTCTCTTCCGGTGCGATCGGGTCCGGCCTGGGCCTTTTAAAGCTCCAGAAGAAGCAAAAATCGCTTTCAGAGCTCCAGGCGATCGCGAGCGTCGGCCAGAATCACCTCATGGATATCTACAATGAGTGCCTGAAGAAAAAAAGCTATGTCGCCGGACAGATACTCCTGACGCAGGAAGATTTTAACGACAGAAGGCGCTTTCTCAATATCAGGTATACGATAAACACGCTCCTGAAGTACAAGGCTGTTCCCGTGATCAACGAGAACGACTCGGTCTCTACGGACGAGATAAAGTGCGGCGATAATGACCGTCTTTCAAGCCTGGTCGCGGACCTGGCAAATTCGGATATGCTTATAATCCTTACCGATGTGGAAGGCCTTTACGACGCGGAAGGGAATCTCGTAAAACGTGTAGAAGAGATCACTCCAAAAGTCAAGTCGCTGTGCTGGGGAAAGAAGTGCGAGATATCGACAGGAGGCATGGTCACAAAGCTTGACGCGGCAAAGAATGCCACGCGTTCGGGCATAGAATGCGTAATAGCAAAGGGGCGCAGAAAGAACGTAGTGCTCGACATAGTAAGCGGAAAAGAAGTGGGGACTCTCTTCAAAGCGGCAGAGAAGCGTCCCAAAGCGCGTAAAAGGTGGATCGCTTTCAGTCTGAAAGCCAAAGGAAAGATAGTCATTGATGCCGGCGCGGTGAAGGCGCTTGTAAAGCAGAACAGGAGCCTTCTTCCCGGAGGCGTTATTGACGTGAAGGGGAATTTTACCGATGGTGCCGTTGTGGATGTCACCGGCGCAAGCGGGAGAGTTATAGCCAAAGGAATAACGAATTATTCGTCAAGCGAGGTATCAAAGATCAAGGGCATGAAGACGAGCCAGATAGAAGGCGTGCTCGGGTACAAGGATTACGACGAGGTCATCCACCGCGACAATTTAGTAACCATTTAGGGACGCCCTACTTGGGGACACCCTGCAACTTGAAAATAGAGTAATTTTTGCGTAAAAGTAGTGAGATAAACATGGACAGCAAAACAGCAATGAAGGAAATAACGGATAAAGCAAGGGAAGCTGCCTCCAGGCTTGCTCTTCTCTCGACGGAAAGGAAAAACAAGGCGCTTCTTTCGATGGCGGAGGGCATAGACGCTTCAAGGGGAAAAATAAAAGAAGCGAACGAAAAGGATATCGCAGCTGCCGAAAAAAAAGGAAAGCCTTCTGCTTTTGTCGACAGACTTAAGCTTGACGACAAACGCATCGACGGGATGTGCGCCATGCTTCGCCAGGTGGCAGAACTGGACGATCCTGTCGGCGCTATACTTGAAAAGACCAAAAGGCCTAACGGCCTTAAGATAGAAAAGGTGAGAGTTCCCATAGGCGTTATCGGCATAATTTACGAATCACGTCCTAACGTTACGGCTGATTGCGCGGCCCTTTGCTTAAAATCAGGAAATGCTGTCATACTGCGAGGGGGAAGTGACGCGATAAATTCAAATAAAGCTATTTATGAGGCGATGAAAGAGGGCTCGACGAAAGAAGGCCTTCCCGAAGGTGCTTTTATCCTTATAGAGGATACGTCGCGTGAACTTGTTGACGCGATGCTTGAAGCAACTGACGGGATCGATCTTATAATGCCCAGAGGCGGCGAGTCCCTTATCCACCAGGTCGTGGAAAAAAGCCGTATACCCGTGATCAAGCACTACAAAGGCATCTGCCACGTTTACGTCGACTTTGATGCCGATCTGGAAATGGCAGAGAAGATCTGCTTTAACGCTAAAGTCCAGAGGCCCGGAGTATGCAACTCTATGGAAACGATGCTTGTCCATGAGAAAGTAGCGAATGATTTTCTCCCGCGTATGGCGGAAAAATTCCGCGAAGCGAACGTAAAGATAAAAGGCTGCGAAAAAACAAGAAGGATAATCCAGGATGCCGAAGAAGTCACTGAGGAAGACTTCTCGACAGAATGGCTTGATCTGGTCCTGAATACCCGTGTAGTAGATTCCACCGAAGAAGCCATATCTCACATAGCAAAGTTCGGGTCAAACCATTCGGACGCCATTGTAACGAAGAACCGTGAAAGCGGAGAGAAATTCACAAAAGGCGTAGATTCCGCCGCTGTATACGTAAACGCTTCCACGCGGTTTACCGACGGCGGTGAGTTCGGCAAGGGAGCCGAGATAGGGATAAGCACGGACAAGCTTCACGCGCGCGGCCCTATGGGACTTGAAGAGCTAACTACTTATAAATACGTTATTTACGGAAACGGCCAAATTCGCACCTGACAAAATCTGCTATGAAAATCGGTATGCTTGGAGGGACATTCAACCCGATCCACATGGGACATCTGGTTCTCGCGCAGGAATGCTCACGCCGTTTCCAGCTTGATAAGGTCGTTTTTATTCCCGCTTACATGCCGCCCCATAAAGAAGTGGAGTGCAGTGTTTCCGCCACAGACCGCCTCAACATGGTGCGCCTCGCTCTTGAAGGCGAAGACAAATTCGAAATATCCACCTACGAGATAGACAAGGAAAGCGTTTCGTATTCAATTGATACCATCAGACATTTCAAAAAGGAATACGGCGAAGACGCCGAGCTTTATTTCCTGACAGGTTCCGACTGGTCAGGGGACCTCTCTACTTGGAAGGAAGCTGATGAGATCATCAAGCTTGTTACGTTTGTCATGGCTTCACGGCCGGGAGGGGGAGAGAAAGGCCCGTTCGATGACAAGATCACCCGGATAGAGATTCCCGCGTTGGACATATCTTCCACGGACATAAGAGGTCGCATAAAAAAGCGCGAACCGATAGATCGCCTTGTTCCCGCGCCAGTCGCCGAGTACATAAAAACCAAGGCTCTCTATAGGTAATGGTAATTTTCTTGATGTTTTCAGGCGATTATGATAAACTTTAGGCAATATTATAGTTATAGTAATAATTAAGGGAGGTGTTTCAAATGGCAGAAGGTTATTGTGTAAAGTGTAAAAAGAAGAGAGAGATTAAAGACGCCAAAGAAGTAACAATGAAGAACAAAAGAAAGGCTTTGAAGGGAAAATGCCCGGAATGTGGCACGGGTATGTATAGAATACTGGGGAAATAATTCCTTATTAATCGGTGAAAATTTTAGCACCAAAGGAAAAAGCGCAGCTAATTGCGGAATCTGCTGCGGAGAAAAAAGGCCAAGACATTGTCCTGATGGACATGAGCTGCATTTCGACTTTGTGCGACTGGTTCGTCCTGGTCAGCGCAAGTTCTTCCCGCAGAGTAAATGCCATTTCCAAGGCGATACAGGAAAAATTATCCAAAAAACGCATCCATCCTTTGCATATTGAAGGGAAACGTAACCCCTACTGGGTTTTGCTGGACTACGAGGATGTAGTTGTGCATGTTTTTTATGGTGATATAAGGGAGTTCTACGGGCTCGAAAGATTGTGGTCCGATGCTCCCAGGGAGCGTTTTGACGCCAAATGTTTGGTAAAGACATCTCGAAAAGGATCTCAACAACCTTCGTAAAAGCGGTCCAGGCTTATTTCAGGAAAAACTTTCCAAATTTATCCTTCCCGGAAGCAGTAGATATAATCCTCCAGGTAACGCGCGATAAGCAGCACGGGGACCTCGCTGCAAACATCGCCATGCGCCTGGCCCCGTTCGTCAGCCAGTCTCCCGATAAAATAGCGCAAGACATAATAGAGGCTTTCAAAGGCATGCTTGAAAAAGAAGGCCTTGCGAAATATGTAAGGGAGATAGAGTTTAAAGGCGGTTTTATTAATTTCTGGCTTTCTGATGAATATTTTCGCAGTGTCTTGCTGAGCATTTGGGAGCAAAAGGGGCGGTTTGGCTCCTCCAACGAGGGGAAGGGCAAGCGCATCAATCTTGAGTTCGTTAGCGCCAACCCGACAGGTCCATTGACCATCGCTCACGGCCGGCAGGCAGCTATCGGGGACGCGCTATCGCGGATTCTTCGCTTTTCCGGTTACGATGTCACGAACGAATACTATCTTAATGACGTCGGCCGACAGATCTATCTATTGGGAAAATCCGTGGAAGTCAGGTACCGGAGCCTTTTCGGCAAGGAAGAACAGATGCCGGAGGACGGATACGTAGGGGATTACGTGGTAGACATAGCCAAGGAGATCAAGAAAAAGAAAGGGGATAAGCTGCTTAAAGAGGGCCCGGAAGCAGAACGCTTCTTTCGCGAGTACGCGGTAGACTACATGATGGACATGATAAAAGACGATCTTGCCGCTTTCGGCATCTCTTTTGATACGTGGACGAGCCAGGCAGCCTTGGAAGGACACAAGGAAGTGGGAAGTGTCCTTGGCGAGCTTGAAAGAGGCGGTTACGTTTACGAAAGCGAGGGGGCGAAGTGGTTTGCCTCCACACGGTTCGGTGACGAGAAAGACCGCGTTGTCGTGAAAAGTGACGGGGAGTATACGTATCTGGCGCCCGACATCGCGTATCACAGGGATAAATACAAAAGAGGATATGAGAAGCTGATCGATCTTTTGGGCCCGGACCATCACGGTTACATAAAGAGGATGAAAGCCGCCGTCCAGGCCATGGGGCACGGCGATGAGTCGCTGAACATACTTATAGTGCAGCTTGTCAAACTCTTGCGCGGGGGCGAGACGATCTCGATGTCTACCCGCAAAGGGGAGTTTATAAGCCTCCGGGAAGTCATAGATGAGATAGGGAAGGACGTGGCAAGGTTCTTTTTTCTTGTAAGGCGGCTGGACAGCCACCTTGACTTTGACATAGAACTGGCGAAAAAAGAATCGTCCGAAAACCCTGTTTTTTACATTCAATACGCCCATGCGAGGATATGCAGCATCCACAGATACAGTCGCAGGAAAGTCCTGAGCCTCATGTTCCAGAAGACGCAACTTGAGCTTTTACGGGCGAAACAGGAAAAAGAACTTATGAGAAAGCTGATCGAATTCCCGTTTGCCGTCAAGGCGAGCGCGGAGGCCCTGGAGCCGAATCGGCTTTTAGTATACCTTAATGAGCTGGCTCGTCTGTTTCATTCTTTTTATACCGAGTGCCGTGTTGTTTCCGATGATCATGCGCTTTCAAAGGCCCGGTTGTTCCTCGTCGAGTGCGTCCGTATCGTCCTCGCGAACGGATTGGGACTTTTGAATATCACCTTTCCCGAGAAGATGTAACCTTTACCTGATGAGCAAGAAATGTTCGAATCAATCAAACTCTACATAAAAGAGCCCGCTGACCTGGGCGAAACAGTCCGTTCCCTCGATAAATACGGATATTCCCGTTGCCGCAAGATATCGATAGAAGGGGACTACAGCCTTGTCGGCGAAGTTCTCATCATCTATCCGGTGACTTTCGAGTATCCGGTAAGGATCGATCTTTCCGGAGGAAAGGTGAGGTCGATAAAAAGCATCGACCTGGCTTCTTTTAAGAATATCACCGGCCACAACGGCGTCATTATCCTGCCGGTAAGCACCTTGCGTCGGACAAAGGTCAAGAAGCGCCCCATTGAGATGGAGCTGGGGGAGGCGCCCATCGAGTCTTTCGTGGACATAGAGCCCGGCGATTATGTTGTCCACCTGGATTACGGGATAGGGAAATATCTTGGAATCCAGCGCATAAGGCGCGAAGGGAAGACCAGGGATTATTTTGTCATAGAATACAAAGGCGGCGACAAGCTTTACATGGAGAACAAAGAGCTTCATAAGCTGCAGAGGTATATTTCGTTCCACAGAAGGCCGCCCCAGCTCAACACCCTGAAGAGCGGTAAGAAATGGGAAAGCGCGAAAAGAAAAGCCGCCAGGGGC
The DNA here is from genome assembly GCA_046759285.1 of Candidatus Omnitrophota bacterium. Classification (GTDB taxonomy): domain Bacteria; phylum Omnitrophota; class Gorgyraeia; order Tantalellales; family Tantalellaceae; genus JBHIBX01. The sequence continues at coordinate 3,349 of JBHIBX010000013.1, read as the reverse complement.
GCCGCCAGAATAGCGAAGGACCTTTTAAATCTGCAGGCCAAAAGAGAAAGCACGCCTGCTTACGCGTTCGGCAAGGACACGGACTGGCAGAAGGAGGTCGAAGAGTCCTTCCCCTACAAGGAAACGCCCGATCAGCTCAAGGCCACGGTAACGGTCAAGGAAGACATGGAAAAAGAACGGCCCATGGATCGGCTTCTGTGCGGCGATGTCGGATACGGCAAGACGGAAGTAGCCCTCAGAGCCGTATTCAAGGCCGTAATGGAGAATAAGCAGGTGGCCGTTCTTGTGCCGACAACTATTCTGGCGGAACAGCACACAGATACCTTCAGGAAAAGGCTGAAGGATTTTCCCGTCAGTATCCAGATGCTTAACCGCTTCAGGACTTTATCGGAGCAGGACGGCATAGTGAAGGGCCTGAAGGAAGGACAGGTTGATATAGTCATAGGCACCCACAGGATCCTTTCAGATGACATCGAATTCAAGGACCTGGGACTTTTAATAATAGACGAGGAGCAGCGGTTCGGCGTTCGCCAGAAAGAGAAGATCAAAAGGATGAAGGTGAACGTCGATATCCTTACGCTTACCGCCACTCCCATACCAAGGACGCTGTATCTGGCCCTTATGGGAGGGAAGGATATTTCAGTGATAGAGACGCCTCCTTTGGAAAGGATGCCCGTGCACACCGAAGTTATCGAGTATGACAAAAAAACGGTCAGGGAAGCGATAAAACGGGAGCTTGCCAGGAACGGCCAGATCTATTACGTTCATAACCGTGTTGAGACGATCGACAGGATCGCTTCGGATGTCAGTAAGCTCATCCCGGGAGCCCGGCTTATGATAGGCCACGGGCAGATGCCCTCGAAAGTTCTTGAGAAAACGATGCTCAAGTTCATAAGGGGCGAAGTGGACATCCTTGTTTGCACGACGATCATAGAATCCGGTATCGATATACCCAATGCCAATACGATGATCGTTAACCAGGCGGATAAGTTCGGCCTGGCCGATCTTTATCAGTTAAGGGGAAGGATCGGCAGGTTCGACCGTAAGGCTTACGCGTATTTTGTCGTTCGGGACATGGCGACGCTTACGCACGAAGTGCAGAAGAGGCTCAGCGCCATCAAGAAATACCAGGAACTGGGGTCCGGATTCAAGGTCGCCATGCGGGACCTTGAAATGAGAGGGGCCGGGAATATACTGGGGGTGGAGCAAAGCGGGTTCATCGACCAGGTGGGCTTCGACCTGTATTGCCGCCTCCTGCGCGAAGAGATCAACCGCTCCAAGTAACCCGAGCGAAGCTTGCCCTGAGCGAAGTCGAAGGGCCGAGGGATCTAACCAGGTAAGGGCATTCCGGTGCTCAAACAGTCCTCGGCCTGCGGCCTGCGGAAACTCGCACGGAATGCCATTCCCTGGTTTTATGCAGGTCACTTTCCGGGTACGAAGTGAATTGACTTGAAGAGGTACAGGTATTCTGATATTATAAATAGCCTAAACAATATAGATTATCATGAATAAAAACTTCTGTGTTATTGTTGCCTCAATTTCTTTTCTTTTACTTTTGACTGTTACTGGTTGCGGCAGGTCTTCGAAAGAAGGGGCGGTCCTTGCCTCGATCGGATCTTCAAAAATAACCGTCGAAAGTTTCAATGAAAGGGTATCAAACCTGCCGGTCCGTTACCAGCAGACCATAAAGAGAAGAAAAAAAGAGTTTCTTGAAGGACTGATCAGCGACACGCTGCTCTATCAGGAGGCGATCAGGAAGGGCCTGCACAAAGACAAGGATGTTTTAGGGGTGATCGAAGAAGCGAGAAAAAAGATCCTGATCGCGCGTCTTTTAAAAGACGAAGTTGACGACAAGATCGAGATCACCGAAGAAGATATACTTGTGTATTACAACGACAATAAGTCGGATTACATGACGCCCGAGATCATGCGCGTCTCCCACATACTTGTGCAGTCCCGCGAAGAAGCAGAGAACATCCTCGAGCAGCTTGAAGGGGGAAAGGATTTCGAGGACTTGGCAAAGGCAAAATCCGTTGATCCGACCGCCCAGCGCGGAGGAGACGTCGGATATTTTCCCAAGGGGCAGCTAATGCCGGAGTTTGAGAACGCGTGCGCGCGGTTGGAAGTGGACCAGACGAGCGGTGTCGTCAAGACGATGCTGGGTTACCACATCATAAAACTGACCGATCGAAGGCAGCCGCAGCTGAAACCGGTTGATACGGTCATGGAAAAGATAGGGTCAAGGCTGCGTACAATAGAAAGACAGAAGATATTTAATGCTCTTCTTGACAGGTTGCACGAAGAGACCGAGATCGAAATAGACGAAGAAGTACTTTCCGGGATAGACGAAACTTCCCAGGAGAAGTAAAGGAGGAAAAATAAAATGAAGAAGGTGGTTAGAAATTTCCTATGTGCGGCCGTATTTTCATGCGTGCTTCTTGCGACCATTTTGGCGTTGGCCGGGGTTGTTGATAAAGTGATCGTTGTTGTCAATGACGAAGTTATTACTCAAAGAGAGTTCGATCGGGCTTTTCTTCCGGTAAAACAAGGCTACGAAACCAATTTTAAAGGAGAAGAGCTGAAAATGCGTCTTGAAGAAGCGGAAAAACAGCTTTTGGAGCAGATGATAAATACCAAACTCATAATAAGCCTCGCAAAAGAAGAGAAAATAGAGGTCGATGAAGCGCAGCTTAATACGAAACTGGAACGGATAAAGTCATATTACGTTTCCGAAGACGAATTTTTGCATGCCTTGAGCGCAAAAGGAACGAACCTTACCGAGTTCGAGCGGGAAATGCGCGAACAGATGCTTGGTCAGGGGCTTGTCGACAAAGAAGTAGCGTCCAAGATCGTCATAACGCCCGCGGACACCCGTGACCTTTATGAAAAGAATAAACATCAGCTGAAGCATCCCACGCGGGCAAAAGTGCGCGGGATCATGGTGCGGAAGACCGATGAAACCGGAAAGAGCGCCAGGGGAAAGATAAAAGGAATAGCTTCGGACCTTAAAAAAGGGAGAAAATTCGAGAAACTGGCCCTGGAAAAGTCGGAAGGCCCTTACGCGGGCGAGGGAGGCGATATGGGTTATGTCGCCCCGGGACAGATGCTGCCGAAGATTGACGAAGTCATATTCTCCATGAAAAAGGGCGAGGTCTCGGATATCGTCGAGACGGATATCGGTTATCACTTGTTCAAGATCGAAGATATTGAAGAGGGAAGGACGGCTGAGTTTGCCGAGGTTAGTGATTTCCTGAGGGAACAGCTCTTCAGGAAAAGGTTTGAGGAGAACCTTGTTGAGTGGATAAGCGAAAAAAGAAAGAATGCTTATATCTCGTACAAATAAACCCCA
>JBHIBX010000012.1:0-11838 GCA_046759285.1 Candidatus Omnitrophota bacterium | reverse complement strand
AGTGAGCGTATTTGTATCCCTGGCCGTGCCCCAGCTTTTCCGCTCCCGGGTAATTGGCATCTTTTAAGTGGTCCGGCACTTCCTGGGTTCTCTGCGTCTCAACATCATTCATCGCTTTTTCTATAGCCATGTATGCGGCGTTGCTTTTCGGCGCGCACGCGACATAAACCGTGGCCTGCGCAAGAGGTATCTTTGCCTCCGGGAAACCGACAAAATCGGCTACCTGCATAGCCGCGTTCGCAACGACCAGCGCTTGAGGATCGGCGTTGCCCACATCTTCCGCGGCACAAATTACAAGGCGCCTTGCAATAAATCGCGGGTCTTCCCCCGCCAGGATCATCTTTGCCAGCCAGTAAAGCGCGGCATCCGGATCGGATCCCCGCATGCTTTTGATGTAGGCGCTGGCTGCGTCATAATGGGCGTCTCCGTCCCTATCATACACTATGGCTTTTTTCTGTATGGAATCTTCCGCTTCTTTCAGGCCGACCTTAATAGCTCCGTCTTTTCCGGGCTTTGTAGTGAGCGCGGCGATCTCCAGCGCGCTTAAAGCCTTCCTGGCGTCTCCGCCGGAAATTTTCGCAAGGTGTTCAAGGGCTTCATTGTCGAGAGTGACTTTTTTCTTTCCCAGGCCGCCAGTCTTATCCTCAAGCGCTTTCTTGAGTATCGTGATTATGTTTTCTTTGGTCAGCGCCTTGAATTCGAAGATCTGGCTTCTCGAGAGAAGAGCGGAATTGACTGTGAAAAAAGGGTTTTCAGTCGTTGTCCCGATCAGTATTACATTCCCCTCTTCCACGTCGGGCATGAGAACATCCTGCTGGGCCTTGTTGAACCTGTGGATCTCGTCCAGAAGAAGTATGGTCTTCTGTCCGTTAAGTGTTTTTTGTTTTTTAGCGGCGTCTATTATTTGCCGTATCTCTTTTACGTTGCTGGAAACTGCGTTTGTCCTTACAAATCGCGCACCTGTCTTCTTCGAAATCACCATGGCCAGGGCCGTTTTGCCCGACCCGGGCGGCCCGTAAAATATCACCGAACTTAGACGGTCTGATTCTATCGCGCGACGCAGGAGTTTCCCCTCGCCCATGATGTACTCCTGCCCGTAAAAATCTTCTATTCTTTCCGGGCACATTCTCACCGGCAAAGGCGCGGTTTTATTTTTTCCTGTTTCTTTCTCGAATAGATCCATAAGTCACGTGCTCATTAAAAAAAAGGCCGGATCGCTCCGGCCTTAAAAACCCGTCAAGCCGTGAGCAGAAAGAGAATTGCTGACCTGGTCTTCCCAGGTGGGAACCCTCTTGACAATCCCTCGAGAATGCCAAAGTTAAGTTCCCAATTTAATGGTGTTGGTCCAATTCTCATTAACCCGCCCACAAACCTGACAGGAAACTCTACTTTAATTATAGCACTTTCGCCGGTAAGTTATCAATACAATTCAATCTTTAACGGAAGGTGACTCCCAGTTTTTTCGTAAGGGAATCTTTAACTTTTGAGTGGGAGGCTTCGACTTCTTCTTCTTTTAGTGTGCGGTCGTCCAATCCGTATTCTATGCTGAAAGTAAGGCTTTTTTTCTTCGCGGGGATCTGGTCGCCCTCATAAACGTCAACGAGTCTGATATCGCGTATTAGCTCTTTTTCGGACTGTTTTATCGTTTCAAAGACCTCTCCCGCGCTCAGCTGTTTATCGCAAAGGATGGAAACATCCCTTGAAGAGGAAGGAAAACGCGTCACGGCAGAGTAGTGTTCTTCGAGAACTGTCTTCTCATAAATGCTTTCCAGCTCTATCTGGCAAATGAACACTTTTTGCTTGATGTCATATTCCTTCAGGATCTTGTTGCTGACTTCGCCCAGAAATCCTATTTTTTCACTATCACCCTGGAGGCTTATTTCGGCGCAAGACGTGAAAGCCGCTCTGCCGCCAAAGGTGAACACTGGTTCAAGCTTCAAGCCCGAGAAAAACGCTTCCACAATTCCTTTCAGGTCGTAAAAATCAATTTCCCTTTCTCCTTCTTTCCAGTCTTTTTTCGCAAAGCCCGTCAGCCCGATGCAAAGCGTGGGCCTTTCCCTGAATTCTCCGCCGATCCTCGAGTAGATCCTTCCTATTTCGAACAGCTTCAGATCCTTATTCTTGCGGTTTATGTTCCACGAAACAGTTTTGAGCATCCCGTCCAAAAGCTGTGAAACCATGATCTTGTGGTCCTCCGAAAGAGGATTGCTTAGCTGGACGAGTTTTCCTCTTTTCATGTCGGAAAACCTCTCCACGGCCTGTTCGCTTATCAAGCTGTATGTAATGACCTCGTTCAGGCCAAGAGCGGGTAAAACCTCGCGCAGCTTCTCTTCGGCCAAACGTGAACGACCTTTTCTTTTGACCTGAAATAAAAGTTTTGTCATTGTCGCGGGAATATTGTCATACCCGTATATCCTCGCGACTTCTTCGACAAGATCGATCTCGCGTTTTAAATCTTCCCGAAAAGTGGAAGGCTGAACCAGGATCTTGTGTCCTTTTTCTTTCTCTATCTTCAGGCCCAATCTTTCAAAGATGTGTTTGACCTTATCCTGTTTTAGATCGATCCCCAGGACATTCCCCGCTTTTTCTACATCAAATTTAACTCCTTTTGCGCTGTCTGGTTTTTCTCCCACGCCGTAAAAGCCGCATATCTTCCCATTCGCCTCTTTCGCGATGAGCACGCTGGCCCGGTCCGATGCTCCGGCTACCATTCCCCTGTCAACGCCTCGTTCAAAACGGTAGCTCGATTCGCTGCTTAGGCCCAGCTTCCTGGCAGTCTGTCTTACTGAGGCGTGTTCGAAATAGGCGCTTTCGAGGAGGACATTTTTCGTTTTTTCTCCAACTTCGGTATCGAGCCCTCCCATCACACCCGCGATGGCAACGGGCCTTTCGCTGTCGGCTATCACCAGCATCCCCGGCTCAAGCTCCCTTTCGACCCCGTCGATCGTCACTATCTTCTCGCCTTTTACGGCTTCGCGCACAATAATTTTATTTCCTTTTATTTTGTCCAGGTCAAACGCATGAAGCGGCTGACCGAGTTCCATCAGGCAATAATTGGTTATATCGACTATATTGTTGACGAGCCTGAGGCCTACGGCCGTGACCCTCTTCTTTATGTAAGTACTGGATTCTGCAACGTTGACATCCGTTATGACCCTGGCCGTGTAACGCGGGCAAAGCCTTGGGCTTTTTATCACACATTCCACCTGCGGGCCTTTTCCTTTTCCCGCTCCAGCAGGAACTTTCAGCTCCGGCAGGTGAAGCTCTTTATCGAACACCGTGGAAACTTCCCTGGCAAGCCCCACTATGGACAAACAGTCCGGCCGGTTGGAAGTTATTTCCAGGTCCATGACCTTATCCTGCCCGACCGTTTGGATCGCCTCTACCTCTGAACCGGACATGGTCAGGCCATGAGCGACCTCCTCCGGCGGCGCCTTTACACCAACATATTCTTTTAGCCATTCGTAGCTTAACTTCATTGAATTACCTGAATTGTTCCAGGAACCTTACATCGTTTTCAAAAAATATACGGATATCTTCTATGCCATAAAGAAGCATGGCTGTCCTCTCAACACCCATTCCAAAGGCGTAGCCGGTATACTCTTCCGGCTTATAGCCAACAGCCTCGAACACTTTTGGGTCTACCATGCCCGCCCCAAGGATCTCAAGCCATCCGTTTCCCTTGCAGACACGGCATCCCTTACCCTTGCATATGATGCAGGAAATATCGACCTCCGCGCTTGGCTCGGTAAACGGGAAAAAGTGCGGGCGGAATCTCATTTTTGTGTCTTCCCCGAACATCCTCTGGCAAAAAAGCGTAAGCACGCCCTTCAGGTCTGAAAACTTAACGTCTTTATCCACCATCAGGCCCTCCACCTGGTGAAACATAAAAGAGTGTGAGGCGTCCACCGCATCCGGCCGGTACACCCTCCCGGGCATGATCGCCTGTACAGGAGGGGACTGCCTCTGCATGAGGTGAATCTGGACATTTGAAGTGTGGCTTCTGAGAAGATTCGTTCCCTCGATGTAAAAAGTATCGAATGCGTCGCGTGACGGATGATCAAGCGGGATATTCAGGGCTTCAAAATTATAAAACTCGGTTTCTATCTCAGGGCCTTCTTCTATACTGAAGCCCAGCGACACGAAAATGTCGTTTATACGCGCCATTGTCTTTGTTAACGGATGGATGCTTCCTGGCTTTTGGCCGACTCCCGGGAGAGTGACATCAAGTTTGCGCGACTCTTTCTCGGCTTCACGAACCTCGAGGCTCTCTTTTTCCTCGTCGATCCTTGTTTCGAACTCGTTTTTTAAAATGTTGGCCCTTTTGCCGACTTCCTTTTTCTGATCAGGAGAAAGCTCGGGCAGGGAACGCAAGATCTCCGTGAGAACCCCTTTGCGTCCCAGGTATTTTATTCTTACGTCTTCCGCCTCCTGGACGTCCTTGCATCCAGCAAGAGCGTCCGCGAATTCCTTTTCTATTGTCTCGAGCTTTTTTAAGACATCCATGGCTATTTCTTTTTCTTTAGAGCTTCTATTTTTTCATTCGCGCCGAAAACCACAAGTATGTCACCTTTCGTAATAATGTCGTCGGCCTGAGGGTTAATATCGACCCTTTCTTCACTGCTAATCCTGCCGTTTCGTGTGATCTGCATTTCTTTCTTTATCGCGATAACGTTCACGCCGTACTCTGATCTTATCTTCAGCTCACGCAAACTCTTTCCGATAAACTCATCGGGAGGTTTGATCTCGATAATGCTGGAAATGTCCGAGACGTCTATGTGCTCCACGACTTTGTCGGACGGAGAAAGGAGAGTGTTTGCCACCCTTGCTCCCATCTCTCTTTCCGGCAGAACTACCCTTGTAGCCCCGATTTTCTCAAGCGCCTTTTTATGCGCCTCGTTTATCGCCTTGCACACTATGGTCGGGATCCCGAGATCTTTCAAAAGAAGCGTTATCAGAATGCTTGACTCCACATCCGTCCCGATCCCGCATATGGCAACTTCAACATCTTGAAGTCCTGCGGATTTTACGGCTTTTTCGTCAGTCGCATCCAGACAAATTGCCTTCGTAACGTTTTCCATAATGTCCTGGACAAGTTCTTCGTTTTTATCTATCCCTATCACCTGCTGGTTCTTTTCGGCTAACGTTCTAGCCACGCTTGAGCCGAACCGCCCTAATCCTATAACTGCGAACCTCCTCATTTCCATCCTCCCGTTTTATCCTACCATGACTTCTTCTTCAGGAAAACTATAGGTTTCTCTTCCCCTGCGAAACGCGACCGCCAATGCGAGTGTCAAGGGGCCTACCCTTCCTGCAAACATCGTGGCGGTTATGCACAATTTGCTTATGCCGCCCAGTTCAGAGGTGATCCCGGTCGAAAGACCCACGGTCCCGAAGGCGGAAACAACTTCAAATAAGATTTTTATAAGCGGTGTGCTGCCGCCAAGCTGTCTTGCTTGAAAATATGTCACTAATACGGTAAAGACAAATATCCATGATAGAGCCAGAAAAAATATGACTAGCGCTTCTCTTACAACTTGCCTCGGGATGGCCCGGTTAAAAAATTGGACTTTCCTTCTGTTTTTCATCATGTTCCAGACAGAAGCCGCCAGCACACCAAAAGTGCATGTCTTTATTCCCCCGCCGGTTGACCCGGGTGAAGCGCCTATAAACATCAAAAATACCAGAACAAGCAGAGAAGGCATCGTCAGCTTTCCAGTGGGCAGTGTGTTGAATCCGGCGGTCCTGGCGGTAACCGACTGGAACGCGCCTCCCCACAGGCGCTGCGCCCAGCTCATCCCGCTCATAATATTGTTCTTTTCGAAAAAGACCAAAGAAAACGCCCCAAACGCTATCAATGCAAGCGACACGGTCAAGGCCAGCCGGGCCTGAAGGCTTAGCTTTCTTTCGGGGCCTTTTCTATAAAAAAGACCTGTGACGTCCATTATAACAATAAATCCGATGCCGCCGATAAAAATTATCCCTATCATTATCGCGTTTATGCACGGATCTGCTTCAAACTGGGTGAAACTGGCGCGGAAAAGCGCAAAACCGGCATTACAGAAGGCCGAGACCGAATGAAAAACGGCTCTCTGTATTATTTCAATGATGTTCCAATCCGTTGTCGCTTTCCACCTTAAAAATAAAAAAACTGCTCCGATGAGCTCCACACCGAACGTAATGCCCAGGATATAAGCCATCAGTCTTTTAAAGCCTATGATATTCCGCTTGTCCAGCGTGCTCCGGATGACATCCGTTTCCCTGAAACTTATTTTTCTGCCCAGCATTACCGCGAAGAGTGTTGAAAAAGTCATGATGCCGAGCCCGCCCATTTGAAAAAGTAAAAATATGACCCATCGCCCAAAAGCGGAAAAATATGTCCCGGTGTCCTTTACGATCAGTCCCGTAACGCATGTGGCACTAGTCGCGGTAAAAAGACTGTCTACCAGTGAAAGCTTCTCTGCGCCCTGTGTGGCAAAGGGCAATGAAAGAGCGATCGTCCCAAGGCAAATGACGCAAAGAAAACTGAAGATCACCATTTGTGGCGGTGTAAATCTTCCCATGGATTATTTCTTTACTATTTCAACAAGTTTTTTAAAACCGCGGCTGTCAGCCAGCGCGAGCTGGGCCAGGACCTTACGGTTCAGGTCTACTTTCTCTTTTTTGAGTCCGGATATGAACTTGTTGTAAGAAATGTCCTCTTTTTTACAGGCTGCTGAAATTCGCGATATCCATAACGCGCGGAAATTTCTTTTTTTCAGCTTCCTGCCGATATAACTGGAAACCATCCCCTTTCTCACGGCTTCCTTGGCCGTTCTCAGGAGTTTGGATCGCGCTCCGCGCTGCCCTCTTGCGGCCTTCAGCGTCCTCTTGCGTCTCTTTAGCGAGCTTTTTGCATGTTTTACTCTTGTCATCTGTTCTCCTTTTTACTTATCCGTACGGCAAAAGTTTCCGAATTTTCTTCTGCATGGTCGAGTGCACCAGGTCCGATTTCTTCAAAGAGCGCTTGCGTTTCCTCTTCTTCTTCGAGAGGATATGTCTTTTGCCGGCTTTTGCCCTTTTTATTTTACCTGTTTTCGTCAACTTAAAACGTTTTCTGACACCTTTTTTCGTCTTTTGTTTCGGCATATGTTCTCTCCTTCTATGCTTTTGGATTTATGGTCATCGATATTGTCCTGCCCATCATCTTTGGGGGCGAGTCCATCTCTCCAAGGGCGGAGACATCGTTTGCTATCCTGTTCATGAGTTCCCTTCCCAGCTCTTTATGCGCCATCTCGCGTCCGCGCAGGCGCAGGGAGACCCGGACTTTGTCTTTCCTTTCCAAAAACTCTTTTATGTGTTTCAATTTAACCTGATAGTCGTGTTCTTCTATTCGCGCTTTAAACCGGATCTCTTTAACGTGGACAACGTGCTGTTTCTTCTTGGCCAGTTTTCTCTTTTTCTCCTGCTCATATTTATATTTGCTGTAATCCATTATCCGGCAGACAGGCGGATCGGTGTTCGGCGCGACTTCCACAAGGTCGTACCCTCGATCCCTGGCTTTTTCAAGGGCCTCGCTGGTGCTGACCACTCCCAGCTGGTTCCCTTCTTCATCTACCAGGCGCACCTTTGGGACGCGTATCCGCTGATTGACTCGCGTCTGGTCTTGCCATCTGCCTCGGCCCCGGAAAAATTTCGGTCTTTCTGCACTAATGGTCCACCTCCTGGATATTAGCTTTTGCTTTCCACTTCTTTCTTCAGCTTTTTTACGAACGCATCTATACTTAAAGCTCCCTTATCTCCTGTTTTCCTGTTTCTGAAAGAAAGTTCCTTTTTCTCAAGCTCGCGGCCCCCCAGAATAAGCATATACGGAATTTTTTCCAATTCCGCGTTCCTTATTTTTTTCTGCATTTTTTCGTCCCTCATGTCCACTTCGGCCCGGAACCCTTTGCCGCGCAACAGGTCCCTTACTTCCTTGCCGTATTCAACATGCGTCTCCGAAATAGGTATGACCATTGCCTGAACAGGCGCCAGCCATAAGGGAAAATCTCCGCCGTAATGTTCGACCAGGGCGCCGATAAAGCGTTCGAGACTGCCCAGTATCACACGGTGAAGAACAGCCGGTCTTTTTTCTTTTCCGTTTTTGTCTGTGTATTTAAGGTTGAAACGTTCCGGCAAGGCAAAATCACACTGAATTGTAGCGCACTGCCATTCTCTTCCCAAAGCATCTTTCAGTTTTATGTCTATTTTCGGGCCGTAAAAAGCACCTTCGCCCTCGTTTATTTCGTATTGAAGGTTCCTTTGCTCCAGCGCATTTTTCAACGCTTGTGTGGCCAGTTCCCAGTCGTCCTTCGCTCCAATATATTTTTCGGGACGCGTGCTAAGTTCTACCTCAAAATCCTCAAAACCGAATTCCTTAAGGGCCTCGTCTACAAAGTTTATGACATTGATGACTTCCGCTTCCACCTGTTCCCTCAGGCAGAAGATGTGCGCGTCGTCCTGGGTGAAACCTCTTACCCTTAACAGGCCGTGAAGCACTCCGGACTTCTCGTGCCTGTACACGCTGCCAAGCTCGAAATACCTTATGGGAAACTCCCTGTAGCTTCTTGTCTTTGAAGCGTAAACCAGGATGTGCCCGGGGCAGTTCATGGGTTTAACGGCGTATTCCTGCTGCTCGCTCTTAAAAATGTACATGTGTTCTTTATAATAATCGTAATGCCCCGAACGTACCCATATATCACTTTTGAGGATATGCGGGCTCGATATAAGCTGGTATCCCTTTTCTATATGTTTTTCGGTTATATAATCCACAACCTTCTGCCTCAGCATCGCTCCCTTCGGATGATACAGGACAAGACCCGCCCCCATTATGTCGCTGAAACTGTAAAGGTCAAGCTCCTTTCCGAGTTTTCGGTGATCTCTTTTTTTTGCCTCTTCCTGCAGGTGCAGGAATTTTTCCAGGGATTTTTTGTCCTTGAACGCCGCACCGTATATTCTTTGAAGCATCGGGTTGGTTTCAATGCCTCTCCAGTAAGCTCCCGCGATCGACAAAAGTTTAAAAGCCCCGATCTCTCCGGTTCTGGAAACATGCGGCCCCTTGCAAAGATCCAGAAAATCGCCGTGTTCGTAAATGGATATATCTTCTTCCTCGAACCCTTTTAGAAGCTCCAGTTTGTATTTCTCCCCTCTGGCTTTAAATATTTTTTTAGCTTCTGCCTTTGTAAGGTCCTTTTTATCAAAGGAAATGTCCTCCTTTATGATACGGTTCATTTCTTTTTCGATTCTTGGCAGATCTTCGGGGGTAAATGTATGCTCGCAGTCAAAATCGTAGTAAAACCCGTTTTCAATAGCCGGCCCGATCCCGAGCTTCGTCCCGGGAAAAAGTTTTTTGACGGCATCTGCCATTACGTGCGCCGCACTATGTCTCAGTTTTTGCAGTTTTTCGTCTAATTTTTTCGCCATGCTATAGAAATTTTAACAATTATTTAAAAAAATAAGTCCACCTTCGTTTATTTACTTTATCTTATCTGACTTCGGCGGACAGCCTTCGCCTTTTTTTATGGCCTGCCAGCCGTAGCCAAATAATATCTAAATAGTTTGGCGAAGGCTGGTGGGCGATACTGGGATCGAACCAGTGACCTCCACGATGTCAACGTGGCGCTCTAACCAGCTGAGCTAACCGCCCACTTCGTCGGTCGTCGGTCGTATTTCGTCGGTCGTGGTGGGCGAGGAGGGACTTGAACCCTCACAGCTTATTCAGCCGAAGGATTTTAAGTCCTTTGCGTCTGCCAATTCCGCCACTCGCCCATTTTTGCCTTCTTTACGCAATAATATTGGAGGCGCGGACCGGATTCGCACCGGTGTACGCGGTTTTGCAGACCGCTGCCTATCTACTCGGCCACCGCGCCGAAAAGCATGAATTATCTTCCCGCGCTTTATGCCTTAACTAACGGTAATCATGTAAGTTATCATACTCACAATAAAATGTCAAATAGCTTTACTCCCAGACAACATTTCCGTTTAGATAAAGCGCGTTTTTCCCTTCTCCCGCGTGATTCATCGCTTTGTCCCACACAAAAACTTCCCGGGAAGGGTCTTTTATTGATTGTCCCGCGGCATAAATGTAGTCAGGGTCCTCGAAAGAACCTGTTTTTCTCGTAGAAGGACAGTCGATCAGCCGTTTGTCCGATAGATAATGTTCATCGTACAATACCTTTATCGTCGCTGGAAATTTTCCCTCATGCTCCCTGGCGTAAATATACATAGCCAGACCAAGCTCCCGCAAATTGTTGGCGCACATGATCTTGTCTCTCCTCGCGATAACCTGTTCAAGGAACGGGAGGGACACAAACACCATAGCTATTACTATGGCAAAAACTATCACTAATTCGCCTATGGTAAAACCTTTCAAAGCATCCTCTCTACTTCTTCAAGTATGATCTCAGCGCACTGCGCCTTGGAGATCCCTTTAAGGTCCCTGCTGCTTCCTTCTTTGTCCAAAAGAAGGAAGTCTTTCTCGCCCGGGCCGAACGGATCGGAGAGTTCTTCTTTTACGTTAATGATTATCATATCCAGTTTTTTTGTTTCCATCTTTTCTTTTGCGTTTTCAAGCCATCCTTTTCCGACCTCCAAGGCAAAGCCGACCCTGATGAGGCCTTCTTTCTCGCTCAGCTCTTTCAGGATATCCGGATTTCTGACCAGTTCAAGCGTTATTTTTTCCTGCTTTTTTATTTTCTGGTCGCTCTTTTTCCGCGGCCTGAAATCGCAAACTGCCGCCGCCATTATCACGCAATCATAATCCCCCGCGCGTTCCATCACTCTGTCTCTCATCTCGCGTGCCGTTTCCACCTTGATGACTTCCATTCCGGCAGGGGGCGGCAGATGCACAGGGCCGGTTATAAGGCATGTCTCAAATCCTCTCTCAACTGACTTTCTTGCCAGTTCATGCCCCATTTCTCCGGTAGAATAGTTGGAAATAAATCTTACGGGATCAAGCGGTTCAACGGTTGGGCCCGCTGTAACCAGTATTCGGGTGGGAGAAGTACGGTTTTTCTTCACGCTAGAACGCTTTCTACCTTTTTAATTATGGTATCCAGCGGCGCCAGGTGCCCAATTCCCTCGCGCCCGCAAGCAAGGCGCCCCACCACCGGGTCCACGAAATGATATCCCTTCTCTTTCAGATAGGTTATCTTGTCCTGCACCACTGGGTTGTTATACATCTTGTCGTTCATCGCCGGGGCAAAAATCACCGGGCGATCAGAGGCAAACACGGTGCACGTCAGGATATCATCGCACACTCCCGAAGCGATCTTCCCTATGACGTCAGCGGTCGCGGGCGCTATTAAGATCAGATCCGCTTCATCAGCCAGGGATATATGGGCGGGGTCGCGTCTTTCGGGCGAAGGAAACATTTTTTTCGCGACTTCTTTTTCTGTCAACGTCGCAAGCGTTAAGGGAGTTACGAACCATTTAGCGTCTTTGGACATCGCGCACCGGACGGAATAGCCCTTTTTCCGCAATAGGCCTATCAAGTCGCACGCCTTGTAGCTGGCTATGCTTCCTGTAACTCCAAGGAGTATGTTCTTATTCATTTTGATTTTTTGGCTTCTTTAATCTTTACTTTGTCTGCGGCGATCTCTTTTATCGCAATAGTCGTCACTTTTTCGCGCGGGTCAGCGTCCACGAGTTTTTTCATGCCGTTATTAAGCTCCATCGCCCTCATCGCTGCCAGGTTGCACAATTTATATACACTTCCGATCTTTTCCATCAATTCGTCGCGTCCTACATTCCTCATCAACTCTCTCCTTCTTTTTTTGCGGGCGTTTGCTTTTTCTCTCGATTTTTTCTTTCCGTTTCGAT
>JBHIBX010000011.1:0-11976 GCA_046759285.1 Candidatus Omnitrophota bacterium | reverse complement strand
GTGTGTATTGCGGCTTTAATAAGGACAACGAAACCGAGCGGAAGAAACTCAGCCTGGAAGAAGTTGAAAAGGAAGCCGTTTTCATCGCTTCAAGCGGCCTTAGGCATATTCTGGTCCTTACCGGCGAATCAAGAGAAGAAAGCCCGGTTTCCTACATAAAGGACTGCGTAAGCCTATTGAAAAAATATTTTAGCTCGATATCTATTGAAATATATCCTCTTCATGAAGGCGAGTACCGGGAACTGGTAGAAGAAGGCGTTGACGGGCTCACGATATACCAGGAAACCTACAATAAAGAAATATATGAAAAAGTACACCCGGCCGGGCCGAAAAAAGATTACAGATTCAGGCTGGACGCTCCGGAGAGAGCGCTAAGGGCGGGCATGAGGACGGCAAACATAGGAGTTTTACTCGGGCTTGATGATTGGAGAAAAGATGTTTTTTATATGGGGCTTCACGCGAAGAACCTCCAGGATAAATTCACAGATGCTGAAATAAGTATTTCTGTTCCAAGGGTAAGGCCGCAAACGGGGGATTACCGGCCCCCGTACAACGTAACTGACAAAAATATCGTTCAAATTATACTGGCTTTACGCATATTTCTTCCAAGAGTCGGAATTACATTATCGACACGCGAAAGCTCGCAACTCAGAGAGAACCTCATTCCCTTAGGGGTTACGAAGATGTCGGCAGGCTCTACCACCGCGGTTGGCGGTCATACAATAAAATATGATAAAGAAGGCAGGCCGGTGCAGTTCGAGATATCCGACAAAAGGGATGTGGACCAGATCAAAAAGATGTTAGTGACAAGAGGCTATCAACCGGTATTGAAAGATTGGATGGTTCTTCAATGAAAGCGATAGCGTTACTTTCAGGAGGATTAGACAGCATACTTGCGACGAAATTGATCCTTGAGCAGGGCATAGAAGTCGAAGCGGTGAATTTCCTGACGGTATTCTGTAACTGCACCTCTCGCGGCAAAACATGCCTGGCGAGCAAGTTAGCGGCGGACCAGCTCGGTATCAAGCTGAAAGTCTTTGAGATCAGTTCGGACTATTTTGAAATAATAAAAAACCCGAAATACGGTTACGGCCGAAATATTAATCCCTGCCTGGATTGCCGCGTGTTCATGTTCAAAAAGGCTTACGAATACATGAAGGAGACCGGGGCTTCGTTCGTGATTACCGGAGAAGTCTTGGGGGAAAGGCCCATGTCACAACGGAGGGAGGCCATCAGGATCATAGAGAAGGGCAGCGGACTTGGAGGGCTGCTTGTCCGGCCTCTTTCGGCAAAACTTTTCGAGCCAAGTATACCCGAGAAGGAGGGCTGGGTCGACAGGGAAAAATTCCTCGAAATAAAAGGACGCTCCAGGAAGCCGCAGATGCAACTCGCTGACCAGCTGGGAATCAACGATTATCCCTGTCCGGCAGGGGGGTGCCTTTTGACAGACGGAGGCTTCTCGAGGCGTATGCGCGATCTAATGGAACACAAAAATGACTTCGATGTTAATGACGTTAAATTGCTCAAAACGGGCAGGCTTTTCAGATTGTCCCCGGACGCCAAACTGATTTCCGGGAGAAGCAAGGAAGAGAATGAAGGGTTATTGGCGCTTTCCAGAGAAGGCGACGTTATATTCCGCCCGATCAACGTAAAAGGTCCGGTTGGAATAGGGAGGGGCATTTTTGACGAAGAAAGTCTAAAGGCCGCCGCGCGCATAATAGCAAGGTACGGTGATGCCGACCTTGACCAGGAGACAGAGGTTTCTTATAAGGCTCTTCCTGAAGAGGGGAGCGACACCATAAAGATTCTGCCGGCCAGGGAAAACGAACTTAACAATTTAAGAATTTAAGCTTGACAATTTTATTTGTTTTTGATATAAATGATTTTGAATTTCATTATCAATTAAGGAGTGCTTATGGCTATAGCTCTCAAGGTATTTATTGAATTTCTAAAAAAGAAAAATTTGAAATTAACGAAACAGCGGGAAGAGATACTTAAAATATTCCTTAAAACCGGCAGGCATCTCAGCGTTGAAGATCTTTATAACACTGCCAGAAAGAAAGACCCCAAGGTGGGCCACGCGACCGTATTCAGGACCCTTAAGCTTCTTTGCGAGGCGGATATTGCAAATGAAGTCAGGCTAGGGGACAAGATCGTCCGCTTTGAACCCAAAATGGGGCACGAGCATCATGATCACCTGGTCTGCGTCAAATGTGGGAAATTGATCGAAGCGATGGACCCTGTAATTGAAAGACTTCAGGAAAAGTTATGTAAGAAATACAACTTTTTACCGAAAAATCACCGCATGGAAATATTCGGTTTGTGCAAAAAGTGCAGTAAATAGAAAGGGGGAGCAAAATTTTTTTACAATGTGTATTGAAATTGAATTTCAAAATCAATAGGAGGAGAACATGAAGAAAAGAATTAAATTAATGATGTTTTTTGTTTTGATAGTTTCTTTCAGCTCTTTAACCAGCGCCGATGAAATCGCAGAATTGAAGAAGGAAATCCAACAACTGCGGCAGGATTACGTATCGGAAATCCAGCGACTGCAAGTCCAGATAAACGCATTAAGTAAAACGCAGCCCGAAGCGCCGGACACGAAAATCCTTGATGTCGAGTATGTTGGTCGACACGAGGGTCCGTTTGAAAAAGGTGGGTTACTTATAAAGAATCCTTGGGGGTTCGGGAACGTGAGTGTAGGCGGGTATGCTGACATAGAGTATGAAAACTTCGAAAACTCCACTTCTACGTTTGACCAGCATCGGTGGATCATAAATATCGGAGCTGAACTATTCGACCGTCTCCGCTTCTATTCTGAGTATGAGATCGAACATGGCGGTCCTGACGCAAGCGGTGGAGGCGAGGCGAAAGTCGAACAGGCGTGGATAGATTACCTTATTGCTGACTGGATCAACCTGAGAGCCGGGGCCCTTCTTGTTCCGTTCGGAAGATATAATCTCTATCACGATTCTGATTTGCAGGACTTAACGGACAGGCCGCTTGTCGCCCGGAGAGTAATACCGACGACATGGACCGAATCAGGAGCCGGCATACATGGAGAATTTAATCCTCGTATGGGAGAATATGAAGATCTCATCCTTGAGTACGAGGCTTATGTGATCAATGGCCTTAATTCCGGATTTTCGGACAGAGGGCTCCGTGGCGCCAGGGGAAGCATAAAACAGGACAATAACCAATTTAAATCTCTTGTTGGACGGCTGACTGTAAGTCCTTTCCAGGGCCACGAGTTGGGTTTCAGCGGTTATTATGGAGAGTACGATAAAGCCAGTCACTATATTACCGGAGGGGCCGTTGACTGGTTCAGCAGCCTGGATATTCCTGTCGATGTCCCTGGTCTAAATCTCGGGCCGCTGGAACTAGTTGGGGAGTACGCTTACTTTGGGATGGACGTGCCTGCTAATATGAATATAGCAGAACTGGCGACTGGATTTTACGCGCAAGCAAATCTTCATTTCTGGCCGGAATTTCTCGATGACACGTTTTTCGGGAGAAACTTTGAGAATCCTACCTTTACGTTGGTCGGCAGGTACGGTTGGGCAAAAATAGATGATGATGTCGATACAGGCGCCGGACTGAACGAAGAAGAAAGATTTACCCTGGGGATAAATTACAGGCCCGTTGAAAGCTGGGTATTTAAACTTGAATATCAGCACAATAAAACTGAAAATGAGACATTGGAAAGAGGAGATGACAGTGGTTTTATGGCTTCAGTCGCGATGGGCTTTTAAACTACTCATGAAAAGTGCGATAATTTCATTTTTTGTTTTGGCTGTTTCTGCTTCATGTTATGGCCAAGAAGAGGGCGCATATAGGGTCGTCCTGGATGAAACGGGAAAACACGGACCGATCACATTTGCCGTTATTATCGGAAAGGACGGCAAGATCGAGGACATGTCTATATTGAAAAGCAATGAAGTGAGAGGCTCTAAAATTGGCAGGAAAAGGTTTTTGAAGCAGTTCGTAGGGAAAAGCTTGAAGGATCCGTTAAGACTAAGAAAAGATATCGATGCGATAACGGGGGCTACCATTTCATCAAAAGCAGCCGTAAAAGCCGCGAAAAACGCCCTGATAATTTGGAAAAAACGATTTATAAAGAAACCATAATTTTCGGCATATTCCCTTATTTGGCTTAACATGGTATAATATGCCTCTCTTAGAGAGGTATAAACATGTGTTACGCGATACCGGGGAAATTGGTTGAGAAAACAGATACAACCGGAGTAGTCGATTATTTCGGAGAAAAGAGAAAAGTAAGACTCGCCTTCATGGACGTCAAGGAAGGAGATTACGTCTACGCCCAGGGAGGAGTCTTGATAAACCGCATCTCGGAAAAAGAAGCCCTGGAAAGTCTCGAGACCTGGAAAGAGCTCTTCTTTGAACTGAAAAAGATCGACAGGAAACTGTCCGGTGCCCCTGAAATCCCCACAAAGACTCCTGATAATATGCTTGCGATCCTCCAGAAGGTCAATCTTGGGAAAGAATTGACCAGGGAGGAGCTTGCGGCGCTGCTTAATGTCGAAGACCAGCAGCAGTCAAAGCTGATATATGACACGGCAAACAATATAAGACAGAAAGACCAGGACAACGCCTGTTGCGTTCACGGCATAATCGAGTTTTCTAATCTTTGCAGGAATGATTGCTTGTACTGCGGAATAAGAAAAAGCAGCATGCTGGAAAGATATGAAATGTCACCCGATGAGATAATAAAAACGGCTGAATACGCGGTCAAGGAGCTGGGTTTTAAGGCGCTCGTCCTTCAATCCGGTGAGAATCCAAACTACGATGAAGATAAATTGGCATATATCGTAAGGAAGATCAAGGATTTTGGTATTTTGGTGTTTTTGAGCGTCGGTTCAAGAGACAAAGAAATTTACAGGAAATTATACGAAGAGGGCGCGAGGGCAGCGCTCCTGCGTTTCGAGACTTCTGACAAGGGTATTTTTGAGGAATTGCGGCCGGAGACCGATTTTGATGAGAGATTGGGTCTTATTAAATACATCAAGGAACTTGGATACGTCCTTGCGACGGGATTTATTGTCGGCTTCCCCGGCGAAAATACCGATACTGTCATTGATAATATTTTATTGACCAGGTCCTTACAGCCGGATATGTATTCTTTCGGACCGTTTATCCCTGCCGGGAATACGCCCTTAGGAGATCATTCCCTTCCGGATAAAGACAAGATTCTGAAGGTAATTTCTGCTTGCAGGTTTGTTGACAAAAACGCTAAAATACTGGTTACCACTGCCCTTGAAACATTGGATAAAAAAGCTAAAAGAGAGGCGCTTTTGGCAGGAGCGAATTCTCTCATGATAAATGTTACGCCGCCACACCTTCGAAAGCTATACAATATTTACGATAGCAGGGTGGGCACGGATAGCGAGGCAAAGGATATCATTGGAGAAACACTGGACTTGTTATATTCACTGGGCAGAGCGCCTACAGATCTGGGGATTTAAAAAATATGGAAGATTTTATCAACGAAACCAGGATAAATGCTATTCTTAAGGAAACGGAGAAGCCGCGGGCCGAAGTCGTCAAGGAGGTCGTCGAGAAGGCGCGTCTTCTTGAGGGGTTAAGCCTAATGGAAACGGCGATGCTTCTTCAATGTGAGGACACCGAACTCATCGAGCATATGTTCGAAGCTGCTCGGTACGTAAAAGAATCGATTTACGGCAACAGGCTTGTCCTTTTCGCTCCGCTGTATATAAATAATTATTGCGTTAATAATTGCCTCTACTGCGGGTTTAGGAGGGACAATAAAGACCTGAAAAGAAAGCGCCTGACCCTGGAAGAAATAAGAAGAGAGGTCGAAGCCCTTGAAGACCAGGGCCATAAGAGAATACTCCTCGTTGCCGGGGAAGATCCTGAAGTCTCAAATGTAAGCTTCCTTGAAGAGGTGATCAGGACGATCTATGATACAAAGAAAGGAAAAGGCTCTATCCGAAGGCTCAACGTTAATGTTGCCCCTTTGACGCTCGAGGATTTTGATCGCCTTAAAGCCACAGATATCGGCACATATCAATTATTTCAGGAGACCTATCATAGAGAGACCTACCGAAGAGTGCACCCGAATGGTCCAAAAGCAGGTTATGAGTGGAGGTTAACCGCCATGGATAGGGCGCAAGACGCGGGGATCGATGATGTCGGGATAGGTGTCCTTTTTGGCCTTTATGATTATAAATTCGAAGTTCTTGCGCTCCTGTCGCACTCATTTCATCTTGAGGAAGAGTTTGGAGTAGGTCCGCACACCATATCCGTACCAAGGATAAAACCGGCGCTGAATGCCCCATTGGCTGATAATATCCCTTATCCTGTAAGTGATGACGAATTTAAAAAAATGGTTGCCGTAATAAGACTTGCCGTTCCTTATACCGGCATGATCCTTTCAACAAGAGAATCTAAAGAACTACGCGACCAGCTTTTTGATCTCGGTATCTCGCAAATAAGCGCCGGTTCAAAAACAAATCCCGGCGCATATTCCGAAAGTGGCAGTAAAGACGACGAAGAGCAGTTTCACCTTGATGATACAAGAACTCAGCTCGAGATCATCAAGAGCATAATAAAAGACGGCTTTTTCCCGAGCTTTTGCACAGCGTGCTACAGGACAGGGCGGACAGGAAAGGACTTTATGGATTTGGCAAAGCCCGGACAGATAAAGAATTACTGCCTCCCGAACTGTATTCTGGTGATAATGAATTGAAAAAAGCGGCAAAAGAGGTGATTTCTAAGGAAATAGATAAAATACCCGATAGCCGTATAAAGGACGAAACCAGGGAAAACCTGCAAAGAATAGAAGCAGGAAAAAGAGATATATTTTTATAACACCTTTGATTTAAATAAGTTACAACCTACCATTCGTAAATGTAATTACCTGATTATTTTCTTGACAAAACACCCGATTTATACTATACTAAGTTAAGTAGGTTAATAAACTTAATTTTTAGGAGCTGTAATGAGGATTTCGGCAAGATGTGATTATGCGTGTAAAGCTGTTCTAGAACTGGCATTGCATTGGCCAAATAGCATGCCTCTTCAGATACAGGAGATATCGGATAAGCAGGACATCCCCCTGAAGTATCTGCCACAGATCCTGTTGCAGCTTAAGAGACTTGACATCGTGGAGAGCATAAGGGGGAAACAGGGCGGCTATCTATTGGCAAAGCCGCCTTACGAGATACAGCTTGGCCCGTTGATGAGGGAAGTGGGAGGTCCGCTATTACCTGTAGTCAATTCAGCGACCGATAAAGTGTCGGTGTTCGTTACGATATGGAAAGAAGTAGAAGATTCCATGGCTAAAGTACTTGATAAAATTACGTTTGAAGACATTTTAAAAAAGGAGAAGGGAATAGAAGGAGCTATAGTTTATCAAATATAACATTTGTTTAAAAAAAGGTGAAAAAGGAGGAAAAGATGAGCTTGCTGAAAAACAAAGACGACATAACGGAACTGGTTGACAAACTGAATTTTAGGGAAAAAGTTGACCGGTCCATGCAGCTGATCAAGGAAGCGTATGAAAAATACGGTGACAGCCTGGTCGTTGCAAACAGCCTCGGAAAGGATTCAGTGGCCGTATGGGATCTTGTAAAACGCGTTGATGCAAGAATACGCGGGTTTATCGTTACAACCAGGTTTAAACCTGTCGAAACCGTAGCGTTTATGAACGAGGAGGTAGCGAAGTATCCTGAGCTTAAGATATTCAAGAACGATGTAGAGATTCCGGATAAATTATACGAGACAGATCCGGACAGGTGCTGTGACCTGCTTAAAGTTGAACCCGTTAAAAGGGCGATTGAGGAGATGGGTGTAAAGTGCTGGGTAACGGGCTTGCGCTGCACAGAGGGCCGCACAAGGACCGATTACAAAGAGGTCGAAGAAAGGGATAAAGGCCTGATAAAGCTCAACCCTATTCTTATCTGGAAAGAACGGGAAGTGTGGCAGTATCTTGCTGTATACGGTGTAAGGGTAAACCCCCTGTACGCGTTGGGATACCGATCTTTGGGATGCGCTCCGTGCAGCAAAATAACAAGCGAAGATAACGAGCGAGCTGGAAGGTGGATCGGCACCAGCAAGTGCGGAGGCGAGTGCGGAATACACACCAGGCCCTTAAAAGAAAACATAGACGGAGATGGGATTTGATAAAGTACGGTCTTTTGGCGATATTAGTAACCTTCTTCGCCCTGAATATGGGGGGAGGAAATTTTGCCGCTTCATTTGCGGCGGCTCACGGGGGCGGCATCCTTTCAAGGAGAAAGGCCCAGGCCCTCTTTGTGATATTCGTCTTTTTAGGTGCAGTGCTTGTCGGCCGCCCCGTGGCTAAAACTCTGGGCACGAGGATTATTCCGTCATATTTTCTTCAGCTTGATGTGGTTCTTATTATCATATTTACTGCGACCATTAGTCTATTAATAGCGAATCTCCTGCACGTGCCGCAATCGACCAGTCTGGTTACCGTGGGTTCAATAGCCGGGGTAGGGCTTTATTACAAGGAAATATATGGTGGAACATTTTTGTATTTATTGCTCTTCTGGATCTTTTTACCCGTTGCGGGGTATCTTTTGACCTATTTTTTAGGTAAAATAGTATATCCCCCGCGAAAGGGCAATTTTTGGATCTATGAAAAGCTGGTGAATCACAAGGAAAGATTGGCCGCATTTGTTGTTGTTGCGAGTTGTTTCAACGCTTTTTCGGTAGGCACGAATAATGTCGCTAACGCGGTGGGCCCGCTTGCCGGAGCGGGAATCATAAGTACGACTTTGGGCCTGGCTCTTATCGCTCCGGTTTTTGGCCTGGGGAGCCTGGTATTCTACGGTCCGTTAAAGACGACAAGCGAAAAAATAGTTCCGTTGGGGTTGCTTAGCGCGACTATTCTGTGTATTGTAACCGGGTCGCTGATGATAACGGCATCTCTACTGGGCGTTCCGCAGTCATTTGTAATGATAAAGGTAGCTTCTATTTTTGCGATAGGGGGGCTGAAAAACGGCCACAAATCGACTTTTGTGCACCCGGTGACGAAAAAAACTTATTTAACATGGTTTATAACGCCGGTTGTAGCGGTAATTATTTCATTTTTGCTGACAGGGGCCAGACACCTTTTGCTTAGGTAAGGAAAACGATCGAAGAGATCATTGCCGGGGAAGCCGAAAAACTATGGATAAGACTTACAAGATCGGAACGAGAACCAGTCCTCTCGCCTTGAAGCAGGTTGAGGAGATTTTAGGAAGTTTAAAGAAGGCGCGTCCTGACTTCGAAGCTGAAATAGTCGGCATAGATACCCATGGCGATAAGGACAGGAAAACGCCTATATCCAGCATGGAGGGAACGGATTTTTTTACGAGAGAAATTGACGAAGCTCTTTTAAAAGGAAAAATAGATATGGCCGTACATAGCGCCAAGGATCTGCCGGATAAAATGACTGACGGACTGGTAATTGCCGCCGTCACGCGAACCATTGATCCCTATGATGTCCTGGTCTCGAGGTCGGGTCTTAAGCTTGATGAACTTCCTCGTGGCGCGAGGATAGGAACCAGCAGCCAGAGGCGCAAAACGCAGCTGAGGAAATACAGGGATGATTTTGAAATCGTTGATATACGAGGCAATATCGAGGAACGCCTGGAACTGTTGGAAAGCCTTGACGGGATCGTAATAGCAGCGGCCGGGCTTATGAGGCTTGGGCTCGAGGATCGTATTACGCAAAGGATATCTCTTGATGTTCTCCGGCCGCATCCCTTACAGGGTGTGCTGGCTGTAATAGTGAGGAGCAAAGATAAAGAGTTAATACGTTTATTGAATGTGTTAGTTAAAAAGGGAGGTGTTTGAAATGAGGATCATTGTTAACGGGGAAGAAAAAATGATCGAAAAAGAACCTATTTTGGTAAGCGAGTTGCTTGAGATATGCGAGGTGGAACAGCCTGACATGGTTTCCGTGCAGCTCAACGGTGAATTTGTAAAAAAGGAGAATTTTCAAATCACCGAACTGAAAAATGAGGATGAGGTCGAATTCCTTTATTTTATGGGAGGCGGGAGATGAAGGACCTAAAGTTCATCACAAAGATACTTCATAACAGGTTTTTAAGGGAAGATCCATACGGGTCTTTACATATGCCGATATATGACAACGTGGCATTTGAATACAAGACGGCGGAAGAACTGGAACTTGCCTTTCAGGGCAAAAAGCCGGGGCATATGTATTCCAGGATCACTAACCCTACGATAGAGCATTTCGAGCAAAGGGTAAAAGCCGTTACTGACGCAGTCGGTGTAATAGCTCTCTCTAGCGGCATGGCCGCTATCTCTAACGTGATTTTAGCGATAGCCGGTGCAGGGGACAATATCGTCACCAGCAAACACTTGTTCGGGAACACTTATTCCTTGTTCGAGAAGACTCTTAAAGAATGGGGACTGGAGGCGAGGTATACGGACCTGACTCAAGGTGAGCTTGTCGAGAGCTTGGTCGGTGAGAAGACAAAAGCGATATTCTTTGAGACGATAACAAACCCGCAGCTTGAAGTTGTCGACATCAAGGCATTGACGAAAATAGCAAAATCAAAAGGAATATTACTCATCGCGGATACCACCCTTACGCCGCCGTATGCCTTTACTTCCAAGGATTTCGGTGTTGACATTGAGATCCTTTCAAGTACCAAGTATATATCCGGCGGCGCGACTTCCGTGGGCGGCGTCGTGATCGATAACGGCACTTACGAGTGGAGCAAAAACAGTAAACTGAAAGAAGAAGCCGTAGGGCTTGGCCCGTTCACGCTGCTCAATAAACTGAGGCGTGAGGTGTATAGAAATCTCGGAGCATGCCTGTCTCCGCATAATGCTTTTCTTCAAAGCGTTGGCCTAGAGACGTTGCCGCTTCGAGTGGATGCTGCATGCACGAATGCCCGAAAAATAGCGGATTTTTTGGAAAAGTCACCACAGGTAAAATCCGTTAATTACCCGGGCTTAAAATCCTCGAAATATTACGAGATCACCAAAAAGCAATTCGGGGATAAAACAGGGAGTTTACTTACCTTCGACCTTGGGTCCAAGGAAGAATGCTTCAAGTTCATGGATGCCTTGCAGCTTATCAGGAGGGCGACGAACCTGCAGGACAACAGGTCCTTGATATTACATCCGGCTTCAACCATCTTCTGTGAATATACAGCCGAACTTCAAGAAGAAATGGGCGTGCGGGAAACCATGATCAGGTTAGCCGTGGGCATCGAGGACGCTGACGACCTGATCTCTGACATGAAAAATGCCCTGGAGGGATTAAAATGAACTTTACGGAAGAGCAGCTTGAAAGATATAGCCGCCATATAATCCTGCAGGATGTTGGGGTAGAGGGTCAGGAGAAGATCATGAAAGGGAAAGTCCTGATCGTAGGCGCCGGTGGACTGGGCGCCCCGGCGGCGCTGTATCTGGCAGCCGCAGGAGTCGGGACGATCGGCATGGTTGACAGCGATAAAGTCGACCTGACCAACCTGCAGAGACAAGTGATCCATTTTACGCCTGATGTGGGTAAGGACAAGACCATTTCTGCGAAAGAAAAAATAGAGCTTGTCAACCCAGACGTAAAGATCATCACTTACCAGGAGAGACTATTTTCGCACAATATTGCCGACATCATAAAAGATTATGATTTTATAATCGACGGGACCGACAACTTCCCGGCCAAGTTTCTAATTAACGACGCCTGCGTATTCGCCGGCAAAGCTTACTCACACGGGGGCATCTTGAGGTTTGACGGACAGACAATGACCTATGTTCCGGGTGAAGCTTGTTACCGGTGCGTGTTCGCCAGCTCACCACCGAAGGACGCCGTCCCCACGTGTTCTCAGGCGGGTGTTTTGGGCGCGGTAGCCGGGATGCTGGGAACGATACAGGCTGCCGAGGCCCTCAAGTTCCTGGTAGGAAAGGGGAAACTTCTGACTAACAGGTTGCTGATATTCAACGCCTTAAACC
>JBHIBX010000010.1:0-12033 GCA_046759285.1 Candidatus Omnitrophota bacterium | reverse complement strand
TTACAGCTTCAATCACCTCTCTGATCTTCGGTTTAGGTATCCTCATTACGCTTCGCCTTCTTTGTCTTCAGCGTATCTGTCGACAACGCTCTTTTCCCACAGTTTGACACCGGCCCTGTGCGCGCCCCTTGCCACTGCATGAGCCGCTACGGGCGCGGTGAGCAAAAGAAATAACATACACATGAGACATTTGAGCCCCGCGGCAGTTACGCCTACAATAAGAAACGTCCCAAACAAAATGCTACACGTGCCAAGGGTAACACTTTTCGTGGCGGCCTGGAGGCGGTTATATACATCCGGAAGTCTCACAAGACCAAGGCATCCGAAAAAATCAAAAGCCAAACCGATGGTAATAAATATAAAACCTATAATATTATTCATCAAAACTTTTCCCTTCCAAGTATTTGGAAAACGCCAAAGTCCCTATAAAGCTCTGAAGAGCCCACGCTATCCCTATATCGATATACCAGGATCTATTCGTGGAAATCGTGAGCACCGCACAGAAACCGACTATCATGATACCGAAGATATCTATCGCTACTATCCGGTCGGCGCCCGTCGGGCCTCTGAATATACGGTAAAGGCATAAAACACATGATAAAATAAGTATATAGATCGCTCTTCCTAAAAACCCTAAATAAGGAAGGTCAGGATAGAACAGAAAAGGAAATGGCCTTAGGATTATCAAGGTAATAATTGTAATCAGTATGATCGCACCTATTATCCACCTTACTATTTTCATCACATATTCCTTATTCAAAGACTTTTATCAGTATTTTCTCGAACTTTTTAACTATCTTTTCTGTGGCGCCTTCAACTTCCTTATCTTTCACACTGATCCAATGTATATACAAAAAGCCGTTATCAGCATCGATATCGACACTCATCGTGCCGGGAGTCAGAGTTATTGAATCCGCTAAAAAAGTAAGAGCCGTGTCAGATTTCAGCCTGGTCTTCACTTTGACTATGCCCGGGTTTACGGGCAGGGCAGGATGAAGCACGCGATATGCGACATCAATATTCGCTTTAAGGCATTCCCACAAAAAGACCGGCACATACACGAGTAGAAAATAAAGCCAGCGGCGGGGATGCTTCAGCGTTTGGGGTCTTTTAATGAACAGGTCTCCTGTTATAAAAGCGACGAAAAGCGCTACGAAGAGCCCCACTGCAAGATGCTGCCAGTCAGGCACCCAGTTCAGAAAGCACCAGACTAAATATGCCAGTATAAAAAGTATTATTCTTCCTTTCACTTATCCAATCCCCTTTAAGACTATGGTAGCGTATTTCGTTCCTTCCAAGAGAACGCTGGACGCTTTGCTAAGAAAAGCTTCACTGATCCCTCCAAGAAGCAAAATACCTCCGATCAGGCAAATAATTGCAAGCGCGCCCATGGAGAGTTTCATAAAGATCGGCACTTCTTTTATCTGATCCCATTTTTCCGCCAGTTTTCCGAAGAAAACATATTTCATGACTTTTGCGTACATCGCCAAAGTCAATATACTTACCAGGACGGCCCAGAACGCGTATCCATACCTACCGGCCTGAACCGCCGCGATTATTATAATAAGCTTGCTCCAAAAACCACTAAGAGGTGGTATTCCCGCGATCGACATCGAACCGATCAAGCCGGTCGTACCTGTCACCGGCATTCTCTCAGCCAGCCCTCCCATTTCCTGCATGTCGCGCGTCCCGGTTGTATACTCAACGGCCCCTGAATTCAAAAAGAGAAGCGACTTAAAGATAGAGTGATTGAATAGATGCAAAAGTCCACCCAGTATACCAAGCGGCGTGCCAAAGCCGATACCTAAAATAATGTAACCGACCTGGCTTATGGAGGAGTACGCCAAAAGCCGCTTGTAATCCCACTGTCCAAGAGCCAATAAACCGCCTATGACCATTGAGAGCGTCCCTAAAACGAGCAGCATCGAAGAGACAGTGGGGTCTATGCCTATTACGTTAAAAAATATCCTGCATATTGCATATACGCCGAGGGATTTTATGAGCACTCCCGAAAGCATAGCCGATATTGGCGCCGGAGCGGAAGGATGGGCGTCAGGCAGCCACGCGTGAAAAGGAACAAGCGCAGCCTTGAGCCCAAACCCCATCAGGAACAGAACAACCGCCATAAGAACAATATCGGTGCTTCCCTTTTGCGCCAGGATGCTCCCCATGTCAGCCATGTTCAGCGTGGAGGTGTGGCCGTATAAAAACGCGATCCCGAGAAGGACAAAAAGTGACCCTACTGTACCCATGACCGCGTATTTAAACGCCGCTTCGAGCTCAAAGCGTTCCGTTCCAAAAGCAACGAGAGCATAACTCGCAACAGCAGCTATTTCCAGAAATACAAAAAGGTTAAACAAATCGCCCGTTACTATAACACCGTTCATCCCGGCCAGCATAAGGAAAAACAGCGTGTAGAACTTCCTTTTTGAAGTAAACTTTTCCATATAGTTTAAGGAAAAGATCACAACGCAAAAGGCGACCAGATTCACGGTCACAAGCATAAACGCCGTGAGGCCGTCCAGCACCATACCTATACCCACGGGCGGTTTCCAGCTTCCCACGCTATAGGTAAGGATCCCGTTCGTATTATATAAGTAAACAGCTAAGAGAGATAAAGCAATCGTGATAAACGAAGCCAGGACCGCCATCAAATCAGCGGTTCTTCTCGCTTTCTCTTTGACAAAAGAGATCAGGAATGCCCCGGCCAGGGGCACAGCGGCAAAAAACGGTATTATGTCTGCAGCTTGGATCATCCTCTTAACTCTCTTATTTTTGTAATGTCAAATGTTCCGTACTTTTCGTATATTCTCATCGCGATAGCTACGAGCATAGCTGTTGTTGCAAGGCCGATTACGATAGCAGTCAGCACCAGTGCGTGCGGAAGCGGGTCGACCATGTTTGTAATGTCCGCATCCGGCGAAAATATCGGAGCCCGCCCCTGTACGCGATATGCGGTCAGTATAAAAAACAGATGCGCCGCGTATTCCGTTATGATGACGCCTATTATGATCTTGATGATGTTGCGCTTCCTCAAGATGCAGTAAAGCCCGCAACAAAAGAGCGCCAGACAAAGCATATAAATGATCATTCTTCGCCCCCAAATTCAAGTTTTAAAAGGACCAGCGCAACAAATATAGCAAATAGGCCCGCGCCGACCTTTAGGCATATCGCAATTTTACAAAGAGGAATAATGCCGGCGCTGAACAGTTTAAAGGGCTGTCCTTTAGCTATAAAATTCAGGAAGAAGTATCCTCCTGTAAATCCCAGAAGAGCTATACCCAAGAACATTACCGCGCCTGTACTTTCAAAAAAAGACGCTATACCTTTGGGCAGCTTTTTAAACGCCACTTCTTTTCCATAAGCGAGCATAATATGGATAAAAGAAAGAGCTATGATAACGCCCCCGGCAAAACCTCCACCGGGTGATACGTGGCCATGGGAAACAATGTATATGCCGTAAAGGAGTATAAGTCCTACCGTAAGGCGAGTTATCGTCTTTACGATCAGTGACATTCCCTTTTCGTGTTCCCTACTCATCTTCTTCCTTTACTTTTTCGTCCACTTTTTTTCTGCCGATACGCCTTACAACAGCAAGAACACCGATGACAGCCGTGAAAAGGATCGTCGCTTCTCCAAGCGTATCGTATGCCCTGAAGTCAAGTATCACCGAACCTACAAGGTTAGTAGCCCCGGTTTTCGCCAATCCTTCCTGGAGATAAGTCTTGGCCACTCTCATTATCGGATACCCGAATTCCGGCAAGTCCTTAAAAGCCTTGAACGCCACAAACAAAAACACAATAATAAAGCCTGCCACTATAAGAGTATTAAGAACCCACCTTCCCGTAGTCGAAAACGGAAGGTCCTTCTTTAAAGTTGCCCTGATCAGTATAATAAGGGCTAAAATTTCAACAACAAGTTGAGTGATGGCTACATCGGGCGCCTTGAGGATCAAAAAGATGATCGAAAGGGCAAGACCGGCGGCGCCAACCGCTATTACTGAAGAAAGCAGGTCCTTCACCTCTATCGCGATCAGAGCGCCTATTATCATCAAGATCATTAAAACGTAAAGTTCTACCATATTATTACCTTAATATAAAATAAAACAAGATTATCATTCCCAAAAGACACCATGCCAGATATGTAGGAAGTATACCGTTATGAAGATAACGGAAAACTCTTGTAAAGCCGAACGTTATTTTAGCTCCTACATCGTATATATCAAATGCCCTCTTCTCCGCCAATTTGTAGATAGCCCCTAATATATTGATCTCTTTTATTGTATTGTAAAACCCAACCCCGGAGACGCGCATACCAGGCTGTTTTCCTAAAATTTCACCGCCGACAAATGGTTCTGCTGTTCTTGTCTTGATCGCGGAACCCGCGAAATAAATTATATAGCCGATCGCGATCGCTAAAAGCAATAGAGCAGCCGCTGTCCCGGAACTCCAGATGCCGGAAAATTTTGGCTCTGCAATACCAAGGCTTGGAAATACAAATATCTTAAGCGGCACCCAATAAGCGAAAACTCCGAAAATAACGCACAAAGAAGCAAGAATAACAGTAGGAATCCACATGGTGGGGCCCGTTTCCTTTGGCTCGTGACCCGCAGCCCGTATTTCTTTGGAAGGCTGACCCAGGAAAACGGTGTGAATAAGTTTCATAAAACTCGCAAGTGTGAGAGCGCTGCCAAAAAAAGCAGCGACGAGCCATATTATCCAATGATGCCCCCCGGTTTTACCTGTTTCGATAATCCCCTGATAAACCATCCATTTCGAAGCAAATCCATTGAAAGGTGGAACACCCGATATTGCGAATGCGGCAATCAAAAATGTAGTAAATGTAACAGGCATAATTTTAGCAAACCCGCCCAGTTTTTCTAAATTCGTTGTTCCGCTCCTCTTTTCAACAGCGCCAGCCGATAAGAATAAGCAAGACTTGTATATCGCATGGTTCAGCATATGGAAGACACCACCAGCAATCCCAATGGGATTACCTGTACCAATCCCTAATACCATATATCCAACCTGGCTAACCGCATGGTAACCCAGAAGTCTTTTAAAATCATGTTGAATAAGGGCCATCATTACTGCGGCTATAACCGTTAAGCTGCCTATAAACATCAAAAAGGTATTCATGGCATTATTCATTTGGAACATATCCAGGGAGATCCTCGCAAGAAAATATATACCCAGGAGTTTATCCAAAGATGCCGGCAAAAACGCAGTTACAGGAGTAGGTGCATCTTCAGCGGTGTCCGGAACCCAGGTATGCAAAGGCATAGCCCCTGCCTTAGCAAATGCGCCAGCGGCAAAACATAGATACGCCAAGATCGCCTTCTTGCTGCTCAGCGCTATATTCATCTTATCCATTTCGAGCGTCCCTGTGAGGCGCCATATTAAAGCCAACCCCAGAAGTATCAAGGCGTCAGACCCACCGATTATGACAAGCGTCTTTTTGGCTGTTGCTTGAGTGTTTTCTTTATCTTCAAAACCTATTAACAAGTATAAAGTCAACCCCAAAAATCCCCAGAAAACTAAAAAGAGCACAAGGTTGTTGGAAAAAACTGCGCCGAGAGAGCCCGCTAATGTAAGCAATATGTACGAATAGTACCTGACCAGCCCTTTCCTGCCCCTCATAAACCCCGCTGAGTAAAGGATGATCAGTAGCGAAAATATTACTACAAATATCCCAACAAAAACAGAAAGGTTATCGAATCGAAAAAACTCAGCGCTTAGCATCCCAATCTTTCCTTATTTTCTCGGTTTTCTCCTGCGAAAGCCTTACCAGCTCTTCTCCGCTGTAAAGCTTTTTGCCTTTAGTATCGCGGACAGCCATCCTTTCCGTGCAGCAATAACAGGGATCTATTGCCGCCAGGATTATCGTAGCATCCGAAATCGTCTCACCAACAACAGTTGCCTTATACGTAGGGAGGTTCATGAACGTTGGTGCTCTTACTTTGTGTCGCGCCGGAGAATTTGTGCCATCACTTCTCACATAATGATATACCTCACCCCTCGGCGCTTCGTGCGTCCCTATGCCTTCTCCAACAGATATATTCTTAATGTCCAAATCTATCTCGCCTTCCGGCAAATTTTGAAGGCATCCTTTCATTATTTTGATCGATTCAAACAGTTCTAATACCCTAAGCACTACTTTGTCAAAAACGTCACCGTTCTGTGTAACTATCATATCCCATTCGATCTTATCGTAAGCAGCATAAGGAGCATTCTTCCTTACATCCTTTGCAACACCCGAACAACGGGAAGTCGGACCTAACGCGCAGAAATCAATCGCTTTCTCTTTTGTTAAAATACCAACACCCTTTGTCCTTGCATGAAGAACAGGGTCGTCCATGACCGCTTTTTTGAGCATATTGAGGGTGGGAACGATGGAATCTATTTTCTTTATGACAACCGGAATGTCTTCCTTCTTTATATCCCTTCTTACACCGCCGGGCCTGAACATCGCGTAGTTGTTTCTGTTTCCGGAGAGGATTTCCATTACATCAAGAATCTCTTCTCTAAGCTTCCAGGCCCACATGTAAACTGTGTTATATCCCAAAAAGTGGCCGGCAAGACCCATCCATAAAAGATGCGAATGAATCCTCTCGCCTTCGCCTATTATAGTCCTTATATATTTAGCCCTCTCGGGAACTTCTATGTTATCTATATCTTCAACAGCATTTACATAGGCAAAAGGATGGCTTGTCGAACAAATGCCGCAGATCCTTTCGGCGACATAGGGAATCTGGTCGAAAGTCTTCATCTCGGAAAGCTTCTCGATCCCCCTGTGGTTGTACCCTACCTGAACGTCTATATCTACGACCTTTTCACCTTCTACTGTAAGAGTGAAGAATTCAGGTTCTTCCTGAAGCGGATGATACGGTCCTATCGGTACGATCGTTTTAGCCATCAAACCCCTCTATCTCTGATCGCGTTTTCGTCCCATTCTTCATAATCAGCTCGTAAAGGATATATGCCTTCCGGCCAGTCATCGGGGAGAAGAAGTCTTCGTAGCTCCGGATGGCCTATAAAATTTATACCAAGAAGTTCGTGTATTTCTCTCTCTATCCAGTTGGCACCTTCAAATATAGGAGCGAGCGATTCAATTTCCGGCTTATCTTTCGAGAGTTTCACCCTTAGAGAAATAAGTAAATTTAGGTCCTCGATAGTGAAATGGTAGAGAATCTCGAAATGAAATCTCGAATCCATTCCGGAAGCGATGTTAAACCTCGCGCCTAGATCTTTAAAAATATAAGTACCTATATTTACGATCGATTCCGGTTTAATCTCGATATAGACCCTCTTATGGGACTTATCGAAAAAATCGATTATATCATCTTTGAACTTACTTTTAATATTTTTCAGAACTTCGTTTCTCGTCATAACCTACTTTTTTCCTTTCACCTTCCCTATTAACTTCACTATACCAGCAATAATCGCTTCGGGTTTCGGAGGACATCCGGGAATATATACATCCACGGGAATTATTTTATCCAGGGGTAAGGGACAATTGTAACTATGTATGAACATGCCCCTCGACAGGGAACATTCGCCTATAGCAACGACTAAGATCGGTTTCGGGGCCTGCTCGTACACTCTCTTTATCCTTTCAATAGATTTCCTGTTACATGAACCTGTAACCAAAAGTACGTCCGCGTGTTTTATGCTGGGTGCCAGAAGCATACCGAATCTTTCGATGTCGAACCTGGGAGTTAGACAATCCAGTACCTCTATATCACAGTTGTTGCAGCTTCCCGTAGAAAGGTGAAATACCCAGGGAGACTTTAATAATGCTTTCAATTTCATTCCCATATTACTTCCCCAAAATTGCCAAAACCACTGCAATGACCGCAAGAACCGTCATCGGCCCCCAGAAAAACCTAACCGCTTGGTCAATTCTTACGCGCGGATTTGTGTTTCTTATAACTGTTATCAAAGCCACCAAACCAATATATTTCAATACGCCATACAAAAGATGAATGCCGTCAAATCTTAGCCCTCCCATAAACAGAATTATCAACAAGAACGGCACCGTAAATAAAAGCATATTTTTCGTCAGGCGATAAATCGCAAGACCCGACCCTGAATATTCAATGAGCGCTCCGCCCGAAATTTCGGTTTCGGCCTCCGGAATATCAAAGGGAACCAGGGCCAATTTGGCTTGTGCACACATTATTGCCACTACCAGGGCTAAAATTCCGGATAAGCTTCCTGCTATCACTCCATTATGCGCCTGGAAAACAAGAATCTCCTCGATCCTTATAGAATAACCGCATTTTATTACCGGAACCAGCACCGCAAACAGGAAGGGAAGCTCGTAACCAAGAACAAGCTTCATTTCGCGGGACGCACCCAAGCTTGCAAACGGGTTCGCAGAAGCGAACCCGCCAAGAATTATACCCTTAGAAGGTATGGTTAATAAATATATAATAACTATTAGATCCCCTACGAAACCCTGTCCGGCCTTTATGTTATAAATCCATAACAAAGTCGAAACCACTATCACGCTACCAATCCCTAAAACAGGCGCTAATAAAAAGAATGTCTTCGAAGCGCCGACCGGAACAAGCGTCTCTTTCCCTAAAAGTTTTATGATATCGATCAAGGGCTGAAGAACCGGAGGACCAACGCGGTACTGCACGCGCGCCGTGACTTTTCTATCGATCCAACTGGCTAAAAGCCCTACTACAGCTGTCAATAAAAAACCATAAAAAAGCAAATAGAATATATATATCATGCTTCCTCCCACTCCCAGTGCGTGGAATGGACTATAATATTATCACCGACCAAAAATTCGTTCTCGCTCAGTTCCTTATCTGCTTCTCTTAAACTCAATGCTCCATAAGGACAGGTAGTTATGCATAGCGGTTCATCCTTCATTTCTCTTCTATCCAAACAAAAATCACAATTGTGGACTAAAAGAGGTACCAGCTCAGGATAAATCACTCCATAAGGACAGCCATGTGAACAAGACCCGCAGCTAATGCAGCGCATGTTATGCCTTATCAGGAATTTATCCTTATTCTCCTGCTGCTCAAGCGCATCTACCGGACAGGAGGCGACACAGTGAGGATCCTCGCACCTACGGCAAACCAAGGCATAAGTAGCAAGTTCCGCCACAGAGATGATCCCGTTATTTTCAGTCTGGTGGTGGTAAAGATAGCTGCATTTGATAATACATTCTTTGCATTCGCCGGATGCGCAGGCATCAAGGTCGATAAAGAGCCTCTTGTCTCCGCCCTTTCTCGGCTCTATGTTAACCTTGCCCTGGTGTATTTGTTCAGCACTCGTATCCATGTTATCTTTTGTCATTCCCGCGCAAGCGGGAATCTATTAATCCCAAATCTCCGGAAAATTCTTTATTTTGTCGTAGCTTAAAACCGGACCGTCCTTGCACGCGTAATATGTCCCTATCCTGCAGTGGCCGCATTTCCCTATCCCGCAGGACATATTCTTCTCCATCGAAAGATACATGTTACTTTCCTTAAATCCCATCGTGAGCAATTTTATGGTTGCAAATTTCATCATTATCGGAGGTCCGCAAATAACCGCAGTGCCGTTAACATAATCCATCTCCACGCCGTCCAGGATGGTCGTCACAACTCCGACATTACCTTTCCATTCTTCATCTCCTACGTCTACCGTAAGTTTAAGGTCCAGATCGGGTCTTTTGGCCCACTCTGCTGTCTCGTCTCTGTAAAGCAGTTCCCTGGGCGTTTTGCAACCGCCCCTGAAAAAGAGTTTTTTGAATTGCCCGCTTTGGTTAAAAAATTCATACATCAAACTCCTCAGGGGAGCGAATCCGCATCCTCCGCCGATAACAAGTACTTCTTTTCCTTTAAACTCATCTATCGGGTAACCGGTTCCAAGAGGACCTCTCACGCCTATTTTATCGCCTTTCTTAAGCTCGTGAACCTTATCGGTGACTTTTCCCACCTTCATAACACTTACATCCATTATATCCCTTACAGAAGGATTTGAAGATGGGGTAAAAGGCGCCTCGCCGACACCGGGAATAGTTATTTCCACAAACTGACCGGCCACAAAACTTATGGATTCTTTCGGTTTGAACCTTATTGTCTTAATGGTAGGCGTCTCTGTTATGACATCGAGAACCTCAGCCTCTATAGGTCTATATGGATTTTCCATTACTCACCCTCTACCAGCCTCTTCAAGACTTTTCTTATATCGATCTTTGCGGGGCACGCGGATATGCAGCGCCCGCATCCCGTGCAAGCGTAAAACTCTGCCACTTTAGGAAAGAAGTCAAACTTCTTGTCAAACCTGTTTCTGAGCCGCATCCAAAGTTTTGCTCTTGGGTTCGCCCCTCCGGCGACGCGCGCGTAATCCTTTATCATGCATGAATCCCAGATACGAAGGCGTGCCATTCGCTCTTCGCTTTTCTGGTCATACAAGAGAAAACAGTGGCATGTGGGACAGATTATAGTGCATGCCCCGCACTCCACGCACGTTTTTGCTTCATCGTCCCAGATGTCTGACTCCCAATTTCTTTCAATGATGCCTTTTAATGACTTTTTATAAGGAATATCATTTTCCTTAATATTATTTTCTATTTCCTTTATAACCTTTTCCCTCTGTCTGCCTCTTTCCTTGATCGCTTCCTCTTTTACTTCTCCAAAAAGAGAAGAATTCTTATCAATAAGCTTTTGTCCTCTCTCGGAACCGACGTCAACGACAAAACCGTCGGTAACCTGAGAAAGATTGATATCGAAATTTTCTTCCGGGTAAGACTGGTTTTCGGCGGCTATGCAGTAGCAGGTATCTATCGCACACGTGCAATCGGCACCTATTATAAGGTTTTCCTCACGCGCCTTAACATAAAAAGGGTCCACATAATCGTGGTCCTTAAAAACGTGGTCCTGGACCATAAATCCCTGCTTGAGGTCGCAGTTTTTAACTCCCACAACAGCAAACGGCTTATCTTCGGCGTGAGGCACTTCGGGACTGTAGCCTTCGGCTACTATCTGTTTGGCTTGGTTGAAAAAGGCTTTCAGGGGTTCGAATGGTCTTACTTCACCGATCATGATGTCGTCAGTAAATTCGGTGTACTCCTTGTAGAAACGCTGTTCGCCCTTTTTGACGGGAACAAAAACTCTGTAATCTTTTTTAAGGACTCCCAGTAATTTCGCGAGATTATCGAGGGTAATCTGCTTCATTTTTTGTCCGCTAAAAAGTAAGAAAGTGTTTCCAGTTCTCTTGAAAGGTCGACGTCTTTGACTTTGACTTCTTCCGGGACGTTTAAACTGACGGGTGCGAAATTGAGCAGGCATTCAACGCCGGCTTCACTCAGCTCATCAGCCACTTCCTGGGCGTTCTGGCCCGGAACAGTTATGATTCCGATGGATATTTTCTTATTAGACACTGTTTTGGATAATTCGTCAATAGATTTTACTTTTATGCCACCCAGCTCCTTGCCGGTTTTTCTTGCGTCAGTATCAAACGCGGCTACTATATTGAGTCCGTGTTCTTTAAAGCCTGAATATGCCAGAAGAGCGGAACCCAGGTGCCCTACTCCGACAACGGCGACATTCCATGTCTTGTCTTTGCCGAGTATCTTTTCCAGCGCCTGCTTCAATTCGTTGATATCGTAACCCGACCCGCTCACACCAAACTGGCCAAAATAGCCCAGGTCTTTTCTTACCTGCGCGTCGCTAAGGTTGGTCCTTTCGCCAAGTTCAGCGGATGATATGGTGCGTATATTTAATTTAGAAAGTTCGGTGACTTCCCTCAGATAAACAAAAAGACGGGAAATCGTCCCTTCGGGTATTTTCTTCTCATTCATGGTGATTTGTGACATTATTCACAGACTTTGTGCAAGTTTTCACAAATATAATACGTTCACGTCAAAATGTCAAGAGGTATTTTTCAGGGGTAAGTATTATGCAGTTCCGACGCGCTTCCTTTCGGCAAGCAGAATCAGGTCGCGCAATTCATCGGTATTGCGAGCTTCCCGCCAATTCTTGTTGAAGTTCTTGTGCCATGCCATAAGAGTTTTATCATAATGCGT
>JBHIBX010000009.1:0-12066 GCA_046759285.1 Candidatus Omnitrophota bacterium | reverse complement strand
TAAGGGAGCTCGAGGAAGATGCGTATATTGAGGGGCTTTTAAAAGTAATGCTGGATTTTTACAGAGAATCCGATAAAGGTACAAAAAGACAACTTACTGAAATATTTTATGACAGGAGAACGATACTGGACATGTTAAGCGATGATGGAGTGAAAGCATTGTATGATCTGGCAGTAGGAGGAGAGGCAACTGCCAGAGGCAATCAGATCGATGATGTATGCGCATTGACTGATGAAGAGCTTGCACGCAATGTTAATGCGAATTTTGGCGGCCTGGCCAAGAAAAAAGAGGATAAGAAAATTCTGTCCGCACAGCTCCTTATAAATAGGATTAAGCCAAGAAAGATCGTGACGATGTTGACGGAACCTGTGGGTAAATATCTCTTCACGCAGTTTCAAAATCATTTAAGGGCCAGGATCAGGCTCTTGAAAGAAGAGGGCAAGACGCCGGATGAGATCGTGTCCGGTATATTAAGCAGTGTGCAAGATACCGATGGTAGTCTGATTGACAGGCTCTACAGGAAGGTCATGACCGGAGAGTCCTCCGATGGATTGACCTTTCACCAGAAAGCAAACAACATAAAACAGAAATTCACAAAACGAGGCATCATAAGTATGATCGAAGATATGCCGGACGACGAAATGCTTTCCGAGATGCTCATAACCAGAGACATCACCACCGGCGATATCCGGCAGCCCATGAAAGAAGAGATCCTGAGCGAAATGACATACGAGGAAAGGATGGACTTGGAGCTATACCCAATTCTGCCGACATTCTCGACATGGATAACAGTTGTTGGCGAGTCGAACGTCTTGAAATATCTCCTGGAATCACTGCTTAAGTTCCATTACCCCAAGATGCACATCGTAATAGCCGGTGAACAGTGGGATGACAGGTGTTGGGGCGATATTAATGAAAGTCACGCGTGGGACGAGATACCGTCATGGCTCGAATTCAGGGGCGGATGGCCAAGGGCTCCCAACAGGCCCACCGATCCCGTACAGACGTACACAAAGCCCGGAGCGAATACATATGCCTCGGCGTTCACACAGGGTATTTTCGGAGAGATACTCGACGGCGAGGACAGGCCCGAGGAAGACCAGGCAAGAAAAGCCATCGCTACGAATTTCTCGCTGCGCATAGTGATAAACAAGCTCCAGGACATGATGAATCAGGGCACGTTCAATGAACCGAACTGGAGCGCAATGGAGCCGGAGAACCTCAAAAAT
The DNA here is from genome assembly GCA_046759285.1 of Candidatus Omnitrophota bacterium. GTDB lineage: Bacteria > Omnitrophota > Gorgyraeia > Tantalellales > Tantalellaceae > JBHIBX01. The sequence continues at coordinate 10,837 of JBHIBX010000009.1, read as the reverse complement.
GAAACAATAAACATAGCGGGGAACGAAAGAAACCTGTGGCTTGAGTGCAAACGGTTCAATATAAAGACAGGCAAAAACCTTGACAGGGCAAGGAGGAATTTCGAGGAAGTGCTCGGCAGGGCCGATAAAATTCTTGAGCAGCACAAGGTGGCGTCAGATACTGAACACGAAGACTATGAATGGAAATACCTGCTCTCTGAGGAACTGGCCAAGGGGAAAGACAAAGAGCTTTACAGGTACCTGACAGCGAATGAAATCGACAGGATAGTAAAATTTCTCATGGACGACGCGAGAGTCAAGTACAGGCGCCTTACAGAGAAGAAAAAGATCTTTAGGGCGATGATATGGGAAAAAGAATTTGACAGGATATCCAGGGCCGCCGGCGGACAGGGAAGACTGGCACACGCCATTAACACTACCTACTCATTCGGTTCCATGTCCCATTATGCCGAATACAGGCAGTGGTACCAGCACGGCTGGGACGGAACCTGGGCGGGTCAGGACTGGTTTAAACCACTGGGAGGAACGACGGGTATATTCATGACCAGGGACACAATGCTGGCGGGTGCCTGGGACGGTTATCAGATCGCCGAGGATTACATGCTGGGTTTTGTGATGTGGATGATGGATTACAACGTTATTGCTTATGACACGGTTACACCAGAAGACCCCGTGACGGAAACAAACTACCTGGTAAGGGTATTCCAGGTCACAAGATGGTTGGTCGGGTATCACGAGGGTCTTATCTGGGCATGCAATACATGGAATCCTTTAAGCAAGAAATCCAATCTGAATAAGATCCGTAAAAGGAAAGGCACGATGGGTCTTTTCACGTTCCTGAACGCGACGCTTTCAAGTTCAATATTACCGCTTATAGCATACATGGCTTTTGCCGTGACAGGCCTCTGTGTTTCGATCTGGCTTTTTAACGGCCTGGCTTACATTTTACCGTACGAGCATTTCCTCGGCCTGTTCTTCAGGATTGTTGCGAATGATATAGGCAGTTTACTCAATGTTGCTTTCGGCTGGCTTCCGAAAGCGCACGCATGGCTGATAGGATACCTGATTTATGCAACATTCCAGTTTTTGCACCCGTATTTCGCGGTAAGCGCGATATTTGCCAAAGGACCCGATGACAGGGTGGAGGTGAAAGCCGAGATAAAGGCGATCGGAGATAATATAAACAACATCGAGAAAGCGCTTTCTCTGGGCGATGAAGAACTGCTGGACTGGTATGAGGATGATGCACAGGATATCGTGAAAAAACTGCCGGCAAAATATATGACCAGACGCATGAAGTTAAAAGGTAAAGGAAAATTTGAGAATCTGAACCCCATCAAAAAAGCTGGGATCATAAAGAAAGACGCAAGAGACTTGAGAATCCGTCTTGAAATATTACAGGCTGACCAACAAAAGCTTCGCCATATGATGGAAAAAGGCAGGATCGGATTTTTGCCATGGGTACATATAGGAGTATTTGTTGCGGTAATATCGGGTATTACCTTTCTTATTACTTCTGTATTTGCTACGGCAGTCCTGACCCCATACCTGGTAACCGGCATTTCCGCGCTTATAGCTTTTATTCCCTGGCTAATGAAGATCATAAAATGGGGTCGCGAAAAAGACAGATGGGACAAGGCTATCCTCGCCAAAAAGATAAGGATAGCGTCGCACGCGATATACCTCGGCGCTTATCATATGTTTTACATTATTGGGTGCGTGCACGCATGGAAACGGATATTGAGCGGGGCGTACATGTTCTGGGGTAAGACAGTGCACCTGGAGCAAAGTATCCCGGCCATGATAGCGACCGGGAGACAGTCGGCGTGGAGAAGGCTCGTTGGCTATATTAAGCTGATATGGGGCGCTAAAGAAATAGACGGCGAAAAACTTGGAGGGAAAAGCGTCAAGAGGAGCTGGTTCTGGGCCACTGCCGCTATTATCTTGCTATATGCCAGCATCATAGTTTTTATGACAGTGCAATTGTTCCGCGACGCCAGACAGAGAGTCGAAGAGAATCTCATCAGAGAACGCACTCACAGCCCGGGACATACTGAAGACCAGAAGGAACAGGCGTGGAGAGATTCATACCTTATAAATGACCTGGAGGACCGCCTGGAAGATCCGAATGTCTCGAGAGTGGATGTATTCAGATATGGAGACAATCAGATTTCCGCCTGGAGACTGCGGGCAGAGATTTTGAGACGGCTCGGTCAATTGGAGAAAACAGAGTTCACAAGAGAGGAAAACGCCGAGCAGTTCAAGAAGCTGGAGAAGATAATCGCTGAGCTGGAAGAGGAAGGATGGTTAACTAAAAAGTTTGAAAATACGCTGTTTAATGATTTTAAAGATGTTGATGACAGCTGGCTAAGCAAAAGGATAGTTGGCGGATTAGTCGCGGAAATAGCAAAAGAAGCGGAAAAGAAGATCGCTCCCGGCGATACTAAAAAATTACGTAAAAGAGATTTAATGATAGATACCATGTGGGAGCTCACCAGAGCCGGCTTAAGTGCTTACAGGAGAGTCCTTAAGTACAGGGCATACGAACTGCCTGTCGAGGACACAAGGCTCGCCAGCGGGCAGGACTTAAAGGACCTCATCGACGTCAAAATGGACGAACTGGCAGAAGAAGTGCTGAGGAGGCTTGAGAATGCGGGTCGTACGGTAAATGGCCGGGGCGATCTAGTTCCTCTTAGTAAGGCCGAAAGTACGCCTCTCAGGCTTAACGAGAGATCAGGCGCAGGTGGGGTAGAATCTGTTTCAGAGGTATCGGGAGAGCTTAAACTAGACATAGACATGAATCCTGAAAACGCTCAGAGGGAAGAATTTGTAGTGAAGATAGCTGATAAGCCGGTGTCTTATCCAGCTTACATGGCTACCGTCCAGGTAGAAGGTTCGAGCCTTTCGCGTCTTAGAAGGGTAGGAGAAAAAGATTCCAGAGGCGAGATGATTCCTCCGCAGGAATTAATTTTCGAATTTCAGTTGGAAGACGACCTTTTTGGCGGCCCTTCTGTTGATACAAGGCCGCCGGAGACGGCAGTCGGCATCATTCTGGAAGATGAGAACGGGAAAAAATGCACCACCTGGAGAAGCGCTGCCGAGGCCGGCGTCTGGTACAGGATCTCAATAAAAGGTGCCTCTAATACTTTGACGATAAAAGAACCGGGTTTTGATATGAAAAAGGTTAAGAGTTGCAGGATAGTCTTTGTCGTGCCCGCCAATACAAGGACGCCGGAAAGATCTGGAAAGCTAAGGATAAGATACCTCAGGCTTCAGCGGCAAATACCCGATATAACCCGCTTAAGGCTTCCAAGCGCTCCAAGAGCTGCAAATGCCGGATGGTGGAGGTCTTTCCCTGGCCTGGTAACGGAACGGTTGCCGGAAAGGGTAATATTTCCGAAAGGCGTCCACGGCAGACGGATGATAAGACCCGGTGTATTTAACGTCTCAAATAAAGCTATAAGAAACATGCGCGGCATACTCCCGGGCCGTTCAAGAGGAAGAGGCCATGCTTTCAGAGCTATTTCAGGCCTTAAATGGGCGCTTTTGGCAGGCGGCATTTTCATGATCAGCATGCTATTAATGGCCGTTTTGGGGGATTATAAAATCGTGACTGTGCTGGCTTCTATCGTAGGCGTATACTCCGGTCTTACCGCGACAAGATTCGGCCTCGTAACAAAAGACGTGTATTCAGCATTCAGAAAGAGCGGCCTGGCACGCAAAGAGGCGCTTACCAAAACTATAGCCACGTCAAGCGGTCCGGTAGACAGGGAGCCGGAATTTGAGAACCTTGCTCCGGTAACACAGAATTTTATCAACCTTCATGAATCTTTTAAATCGCATTTGAAGGGCATGGTAGCGATGCTGCCCGGAGCGACTTATATAATGAGATCCACCCCTGAATACGTGCAGGGTTTTGATATAACTTTCGAACCCGAAAAACAGGCATATGACAACGTATGGGTGCTTTTAGGAAGCAACGACAGAAACGCCCGTATAGCTGCCGCGATAACCCTTGGCAATATGGGGCCCATCGCTAAGGGAACGATTTACGCCTTGATATATACTTTAAACGATCCGGATGAAGTGGTCAGTCGGGCTGCCATGGAAGGCCTCCGGAGAATAGGTTATGTAGAAGAGGGCGTTAGCGAAAAACTTACCGTCCTTATTAAAGCGCTGGGCGACGAAAGCTATAAGACCCGCAGGGCAGCGGCGGAAGTTCTTGGCGAAATGGGTTCCGCTGCATACGGGGCTATTCCTGCGCTTATGGCCCTGCAGAGCGACAGATATCCAAGCGTTCGCCAGGTAGCCATGTCGGCTGTTGCCCGGATAGATGAGACAGTAAACTTAGCTTGGACAGATGAAGCCCTGAAGCAGGCCCAGCGGAGGGCGCCGCCCACTGTAACTGTAACAGACATTCCTGCCCTTATCGGACGACTTAAAGATAAAAAAACGCGTGATGAAGCGCGCCTTGGACTTATCAACGCAGGCAGAACCGCAACCCCCGCCTTATTAAAAGCCATAAAGAGTGAAGATATAAACGTCCGCAGAGAAGCACTTAACGTTTTTGCTTTTATCGGTATTACAAGTGAAGAGGAAGTGTCCGCCGTCATCAAGGCTTTTGAGGACGAAGACCAGGGTGTTCGTCAGTCTGCCGCGGCAGCGCTTTCCAACATAAGCCCCGAAGCGAGAGAAGCCCTGCCTCTTTTAATAGAAGCATTGGCAATAGATGAAAACGGCCTCAGCCAGGCAGCGATGACAGCGCTTGCCAGAATAGGATACATAAGCCGTGGGGATAAAGACATAATTCCCATGCTTATAAGGGCGTTAACGGACAGAGAAAACATAAAACTTAGAGGGGTCGCGGTTAAGGCCCTCCGTAAAAAAGGTGCCGATGCAAAGGGAGCAGTTCCGGCGCTTGTGAACATGCTGGCCGACAGAACCGTCCGGAGAGATATTATAATGGCCCTGCGCGAGATAGGACCCGATCCAAGATTGGTGACCCCGGCTCTCGCTACAATTTTAGGAGACAAGGAAAAAAGACTTAAAGTGAGTCTGGCGCGTACCGAGGCGCTGAAGCTTCTCGGTGAAATGGGACCCGCGGCCGCCGCTGCAGTTCCCGCGATCGAAGCCATAGCGAACGATACTTCCGACGCGGAAGGCATCCGCAAGTTAGCCCAAAAAACCCTTAAGAAGGTCAAGCCCGGCAGGGATTCCGAACAGGATACGCCTGCTTCCGGCAAAATGCCACCGTCTGCAGGGCTAGCCCTCTTCGGTCCGGTAGCTGCTGTAGCAGGTCTTGCCAGTATTGCCGGCCTTGCCATTTCTCCGGGAGTTACTCTTACGATCCTGGCAGCAGGTCTCGGTGTGATCGTTCTTGGCACGGCAGTAGCCTTAGGTGTTAAGGCTCTCATCGATTATCTCCGCAGGCGTCCTGCAGCCATAGTAATAGGTATTAAAGGCATCTCCGGCAAAGATGAAGTGATCGGAGAGATAAATGAAAGAATAGGCGGCGTAAAGATCGTGGCCCTTGAAAGCGCCTCAGAAGAAGAAAACATGAGAACCCTCAGAACCGCAAAGAGGCAGTTCGGCGCCTACGCCCAGGGCATCATAAACATAAAAGAGACAGGCATAAAGAAGGACGAACTTCCTTCTATAGTGAACAGGCTCGTCGATGAGATCCAGGCAAAAGACAAGAGACTCCTTACCCTCTCCAACCCGAAAAAGCGCCTTAAAAAGGCCGATAGGGAAGCATTAAAGGATATAAGAGGCATTTTTAGAGAGATAGGAAGGGCTCTTCCCGTTATTAAGTACCTGGAAGTTTCCGAAGTGAGTGCATACAACATGAGGTTTACCAATAACGTGAAGATAAATACCGCCCAGACCCTTACGGCTGTAACGAATGACTACATCCGCGACGAAAAAGAAGGGAAACTGATAAGCGCAAGGGCCAACTCCCTCGGTGGAGTCAAGCTCCTCGTCGAGGCCCACAGAAAGAGAATGGAAGAGGCAGGATATGCCGACCCGAGGAAAGCCCCCGTCAAGCTCCAGATAAGGCTGGCTGTGAGTAAGAGTGAAGCAGATGAGATCAATAAGGCCAAGCGGACTCTCTTAGAGAAGATGGAGATAGAAGACGTCCTAAGCGAAAATGACCTGATTGTCATGGACGAGAACGTAGCCGATTCCCAGACTGTAAGCGATATCTATAAAGGGATCAAAGGCTACAAGCCGGAGAACATAGCCATCGTCGAACCTGCCAAGAAAGGCAGGAGCGAAAAAGAACTCCCGGAAGACAAGATAGTCTTCATGGAATACGAAGGAATAGCGACATCGGTAGTGTATGACGCCACGCTGACACTCCTTGCCAGGGACGAACGGGCGAAGATACTCTTCGGCCTGGAGCAGGGCGGCACAAAGAGAGTATGGCCGATACTGCCGCTGGTCAAGGGCGTCGACACGAAAGAGCTCAGAAAAGAGATAGAAAGATATCACAAGATACTGATAGGAGCGTAATACAAAGGTGATAGAAATGGGAAACAGATGTGATTACAGGCTTGAAAACGGAATAGATAATGGTAGCTACCCAGCCTTACATTTTCCATTTGGCCGTGGAAGATGTGAGGAAGATGCTTATGCCCGCCGGTTTTTGCCAAGCGGCCGGTGGGCATAAGCATTGCCTGTAATCACATTGCCCCTGCAAAGGACATAGACGTGCAAAAGAACATAGACGTGAGTCAACGGGGCGGGTTGTCAGATCCGCCCCGTTTGAAAACTCTCGAAATACGAAAGCAGAACAGAATATGAAGAAAAAAGAAGAACGATTCTTATATGGACCGGTAGACGGTATCGGTGTAGCTTGTTTACGGAGGCGGTATGCCTTACTGTTTAGGGTGATCTCTGTCTTTGTAATATTGGCATTCATCACCTTCGACATCACATGGGCACAGGGCGGCGGAACCCCTATATGGCAGCACGCCCGCCCGAAAGAGATAGACCCCCAGGCCGCCAAAGCCAATGGCCTGAGCATCCCGTACGCGCAAGGAACCACCCAGGAAGTATATAAGGGCAAGAACGGCCAGGTCGTCATAAACATTCAGGACGCCCATGCCTCCTTATCAGCCCAGCACTCGATAGTAAACCTCCTTGACCACCTCGTTGCCAACTACGACCTTAACATGATAGCCGTCGAGGGTTCTGAAGGCTATATCGACACTTCTCTTCTCAGGACCTTTCCGGACAAAAAAGCCCGGAAAGAGGCCGCAGAATACCTCATGAGAGAGGGGAGGATGTCGGCCGGGGAGTTCTTCACGATCGTTTCAGATAAGCCGATAGCCCTCTACGGCGTAGAGGACAGTAGCCTCTACAAGGAGAACGTCGAAGCCTTTAAAAGCGTTATGGCCGAACGCGCCAAGCTCCTCCAGAACACAGAAGCCCTTTCCAGGACCCTTGAAGAACTGGAAGATGAGGTCTACTCCGAAGAGCTAAAGAGTTTTTTGACCAAATCGCACCTCCACAGGGAAGAGGGCCTTGCCTTTTCGGAATACTGGAAAAGCGTCTCTCGTCTTGCCGCTAAAAACAAGGTAAACGCCAAAAAGCACGAGAATATCGCCAAGCTCCTCGCCTCCATAAAGCTGGAAGGCGAGATAAACTTCTCGAAAGCTAATGACGAGAGACGCCTCCTTATTGATGAACTGAGCAAGACCTTCACGAAAGAGAAGCTCGAGCTCCTCGTCACGCAGTCGCTCTCCTTCAAGATGGGTCAGATAAGCCAGGGCGTCTTCCACACAGGCCTCATAGAGTTCGCCGAAGAGGAGGGCATAGACGCCAAACCCTACAAGAACCTCATAAACTTCACCCGCTACGTCTCCATATACGAGTCCATAGACGTATTCGGCCTCTATCACGAGATAGAGCTCCTGGAAGAGGCCATTAGAGAGAAGCTCTTCAGAAACACCGACGAGCGGGAGCTTTACCAGCTTAAGAGGCAGTCTACCGTCTTAAAGAAGCTCTTTAGTATAGAGCTTGCCAACGGGGACGTGGACTACCTCACAAAAAACAGGAAAGAATTTAAAGCTAACAGGTTCGCCTCCTTCATAAGAAGCGCCTCCAGAAAGCACTCAGTCCAAATAGAGGGCGATTACGACCTCTCTTTACTTATGGACAATATCGACCAGGCCGCCTCTTTTTACAACGTCGCCAAGCGCAGAGACGAGGAAATGCTCAAAAACACCATAAAGAGGATGAAGGACGAGAACCAAGAGGTAGCCGCCCTTATTACAGGAGGCTTCCACACTGAGGGGCTGGTGGACCTCATGAAAAGCAAGGGCTTAAGTTACCTGGTAGTCGTCCCCAAGTACGAAGACCAGAAGGAAAGGCCCTATATAGCCATCCTTACAGGTAAGACTGACGCCTATGAAAAACTCGTCGAAGAAGGCAAGTACGAGCTCGCCGTCCACCAGTACTATTCAACAGGAAAAGCAGAAGACCTCGTATTCAGCGTCGCCCTTGCCGTCATGGGAACGGATAAGGGAGACCTCACTTCCACTCTTGACATATACAGAAGCGCCTACGAAAGCGCCCAGGAAGCCCTCCCTGACTTTAAAGATAAGATCGTTGCCGGGAAGAGGCTCTCCCTTAAAGACTTCCGTTTGGTAGTAAGCCAGTTTACTGAAAAGGTCCAGGAAGCCCTGAAGAAAATAAAAGGCGAGCACTTCAACCAGAAAAGAGCCCTTGACACTATTATAAAGGTAAGGAAAAAAGAGATAGAAGCCAATAAGAAGCGCGGAAGGATAAAGACTGAAGAAGAATACGAAAGGCAGTTGGAGAAGCTTGAAAGAGTCAAGAGGTTGCTTTTATTGAGTAAAGTTGAAAGAAACCGTCAGAAGCTTGTAAAGGCAATCCGAACCCTTGAGGATTCTAAGGAATTTAAAAGTATCGTTGACCCTTCCGAACTCAGGAGTAAATTCTACAGTCTTGGCGATACCGGTATATGGGAGATATATAAAAAGACCATATTAGAATACGCCATCGATCCCGATACACAAGTGGCTCGATACGAGAAAGCGAAAGGCATCCCGAAAGTCCCAATAGAATTGAGCGAAGAGAACGAGTTCGACGTTTTAAATAACATTGCTACGGGATATCTTATGGTACGCAGTGATATAGATTGTGGCGATATTGATACCGCTGAAGAGGTAGAACGCCTTGCCTTTAAGACTTACGCTCTTATGGAAGTGTTTAGTTGGGATAAAGAGAGAGTAGAGAGGGCGATCCGCGCTGTCGGCGAGCCACAAGAAATAGGTTTTTTTGAAATATCGCGCTATTATCGAAAGGTTAAGGAAGCACTAAGGGATATGACAGATTTGCCGGAGAAGGTGAGAGAATTTGATATCAGCGCACATGAATACGATGTAATGAAAGCTATGGAAGATCTAATAGCCAAAGACGCTGCTTTTCTTGGTTACGAATTAAACGAAAAAAGCAAGAAAAGAGGCCTTGAGAGAGTTTCCGAAAATACCTTTGGCGATTATAAAAATGATGTCACTAAATATGTTACAAGCGATAAAGACCGTGCTATTCTCAGGTGGGCGGCCCTTCTGCACGACATAGCTAAAGAGAGAATAATCCCTGAAGTCGATCCCCATCCCCAGGGGGGAGCTGAAATATCAAAGCGGGTCCTGAGTCATCCCGCTATAAAGCCCGCTCTCACGAACGATGGTTTGAATGGAGATGATATTTCCCTGATAGTATGGCTTGTAGGAAACCATGATGTATTTGGAAATGTAGATACGGGAGAAAGAACGGCCCGGCATATCTTTGAGATCGCAAAAGGCCTGGAATCTGGAGAGCGGAAAAGAAGGATGGCTTTTCTGCGTTTTATAACGCTTTGTGATATGAAAGGTACAAAAGGAGGCATTTTTCTCCAACAAGGAAGAGATCAGAGAAAGATCCAAGGCCGATAATCTATACGAACACAGGCTTACAAAGTGGACTGGTATGCTTGATGGTACGCCGAACATGGATAAGAAAAGAAAGCTCGAAGAATTGATAAGGAAGGATGAACATGGCGTAAGCGAAGAGGATGTAAGGAAATATTTCGGCGAAAAGATCACATATATTACGAACGCTTTTTATCTCCTTGCCGGCTCAAAGGTAGAGGTGCTGGCAAATTTAATGAAGAGGATAGTGAAAGAGATTAAGGAAGCAGAATCCGGAAAGGAATTTGACGAAATAACCATACGCTTTAAAAAGCGTTATAAGTTAGAAGTCGATCCATGGGATGAATCTCTACGCATAGAAGTCAAGCGAACCCCTGATAATAAAGGCATTGTTTATATACCGGCGAGAGAATCAGAAGAAGCCGAAGCTAAACCCGACCAGCCCCAGCGCTCTGCCCTGAGCGATGAGATGGTCGGGTCTATCGAGAGAGGAGAGCCTTTATATCTTCAGCCTTACAAAGAAAAGAAGGTATGGGGTGTCGGTGGGATAGGCGAGTTCTGGTACGGCGCGGAAAAAGGAGAGCAGAGTTCTGTGGCAAAGGCCGGTGATGATACTGCGCGGATGGACGCTATTATAGAAAACGCGCCGGAGGAAGTTCTCGGCAAAGATGTTGTATCAAAATTCGGACCGAAACTTCCCCTCGTGAAGATTTTAACGCCGAAAAGCAGGTTATCGGTGCAATTCCATGATGTCAAGGATGAAACCTGGATCGTTACTGGCATAGATGAGTCAGCAGCGGGAGAAGATCCCCATGTCGTTTTAGGTTTTAGACCGGAAGTTGTAAGAGATTAAGGTGAAAAATTAGGTGCGGAATAAGAAAAAGCCCGGAGGCAAAACC